>NZ_JBNNQX010000010.1:0-191683 GCF_050276055.1 Alkalihalobacillus sp. NPDC127517
ACTCCCTCCGAAAAAGTTAATGTATCAATGGTTTTAAGGTTTTTAAAGAGATAAAAATATTTTTTATGAATCAATCAATATCATCATCATTCCATATAAGGATGAAAAAGGGAACGGAGCTCACGCTACGCTTGAGGATGAAGGGAATATCATCCAGTTAGAAGTATGAGGTGCATCGTTGAGCTCTGCTCTTCTTATGATGGACGTACCCTCCCATGTCTCTTGGCGTCATGCGCTCACGTTCCTTCGTTGGGTCTCTTCATAAGGCAGAGTTGGTTTTTTGCTCCTACATAGACTCTAGGTCAATTGTCTCGATCAACCATAACTCCTGACACCATGTTGTACCTTATGAAGCAAGGGCTGCTGAAGACTGAAGAAGAGGGCTATCTCTTCTCATTCGTTCGGCATCAAAGGCCATCTTATGATGGCTTAATCCCCAGAACACTTTTAATAGCTTACTACCAAGTACGACCAAAGCTTCTTTTTTCTTGAGCGGGTTGTCATCTCTAGAAATGTAATGCACATATAGATCTCGAAACGCCTGGTTATTGTGAACAAGTGTAAGAGTCGCTCGAAAAAGAAGAGCACGTAAATGGCGCCTACCTCGCTTAGAGAGTTTCTTTCGACCTTTGTGCTGTCCTGAAGAATTCTCACGTAAAGTCAATCCCGCTAATTTTATGAGTTGGCGTGGATGTTGATAAGCCGTGAGAGGTCCTGCTTCAGCTAAGAGTTCACAAACCATATCTTCACTAATTCCTGGTATAGAGATCAAATGCTCATACGCATCAAGTTCTTGAGCGAGTTCTTGCATTAATACCTTTGTTTCCTCCAAAGACTGACAGACTTGTTCGTACTGAGAGATGAGCCATTGAATCTTCTGTTTGGCAAATGTCGTTCCTTCCGTTAGTCCTATCGACTGAGAAGCAAGTGAGTGTACTTCCACGATCTTCTTACGTGATGGGCATCGGAATGCCTCTTTGTCTTTGAGGATCTTTAGAAAGGCATCGACCTCTAGGTCGATCCATTGTTCAGGCAAGGGAACGTACTTTAGAATCCCTACAACGGTCTTTCCAATGTCTTTAAATGCTTGTCCAATTAATTCAGGAAAATATCGATCCATCCATTGAATGATTTTATTTGATAATCGGGCTTTCTCTTTCTTCAGATGGTTGCGGTGAGCCGATCCTTCTCGTAGCTCAGCCTCAATACCAGTTAACACACGAGGATAGGTAAAATACCCTTGAGAGACCATTCTGGCAATCACACGAGAATCCTTCTGGTCATTTTTAGTCTGCAGGTTATCCTCAAATTCTTTTGCACGATTAACGTGCAATGGGTTCACCATCACGTAAAGAATCTCATGTTTACTTAGAAATTCAGCGAGATTCATCCAATAGTGTCCTGTTGGTTCAAAGCCGATGATCACATCTGTCTTTTGATGTTCTTGTTTAAACGTCTCTACCTTCTCGAGGAACTGATGAAACCCTTCAATAGACTGTAAAACAGGGAAGGGTTTCTCTAGTTCTCGCCCCCGGTCGTCAAATACACAAGCAAAGTGTTTAAATTTAGCAATATCAATTCCAATCACTAATGTATCTCTTTGGACTTGATCTAGTTTTTCATTCCGGTTATGCTTCAAAGTGAGTCCTCCTTTGATGTTTTGTGTGATTACTTGCATCTTAACGGAGGACTTTTTTTGTGTAAATAGGTCAAAAGAAAACCCACAGGAATGCTCCTACGGAACAGAACGCGGTGAAGACACTGTAGCGGCGCTTTTCCCGCGAAAG
The DNA here is from genome assembly GCF_050276055.1 of Alkalihalobacillus sp. NPDC127517. Lineage (NCBI taxonomy): Bacteria > Bacillati > Bacillota > Bacilli > Caryophanales > Bacillaceae > Alkalihalobacillus > Alkalihalobacillus sp. NPDC127517. Next base: position 1,788 of record NZ_JBNNQX010000010.1, read on the forward strand.
GGGCTGAGGCCGTTCTTGGGTGCGAGGGATTCTCCTGTAGCGGTTATTAAGCTGTGTTCGTGTTTTGCTATCCGTATACATATTGCTCGGCCTCTTTTTTTCGTAGCAACCATTTTATATCTAGTTATTCTTCGCTCTTTAATTTAGTAGTGGCACGGTGCAGCAATCAATCAAAAAGAAAAAGAAAATAAATAACTTAAAATTATACAGACCTGTCTGTTTAATGATTTTTGTAAGGAGCATTAAATTGAAAAATTGAAGAAGATGGCTTTCTAGCATGTATCAAATGTGCTTATAAAATAAAAAAGGATGATGAGATATGAGCAAAGACATTCGCCCACCTTTTACACTCGAAACGGCTCTGGCAAAAGTTAAATTTGCGGAAGATGCTTGGAATTCACAAGATCCAGAACGCGTAGCTATGGGGTACTCCTTAGATTCCAACTGGCGTAATCGTACGGAGTTTTTCACAGGGCGAGAAGCAATTAAAACGTTCTTAACGAACAAGTGGAACAAAGAAGCAGAGTATAAACTGAGAAAAGAACTTTGGTGTTATTCTGACAATCGTATTGCGGTGCTCTTTGAGTACGAATACCGGAATATAAAGACAGGGAAATGGATGAGGTGTCATGGGAATGAGTATTGGGAATTTGGTGAAGATGGCTTAATGAAAAGACGCGATATGTCTGGAAACGAATATCCCATCGATGAAGCAGACCGAACGTTTAAGTAACAATGAAGGATGAACCTACATTTAAAATTTGAAAGGAAGATATAAAATGAGTACAGATATTCGCCCACCATTTACGTTAGAAACGGCTTTGGCAAAAGTTAAATTTGCGGAAGATGCTTGGAATTCACAAGATCCAGAACGAGTATCTATGGGATATTCCTTAGACTCCAACTGGCGTAACCGTACGGATTTCTTAAAAGGTCGAGAAGCGATAAAAACGTTTCTGTCTAATAAATGGGAGAGAGAGCTTAACTACAAACTGATGAAAGAGCTTTGGTGCCACACTGATAATCGGATTGCTGTTCGATTTGAATACGAATACCAAGATGCAGAAACGGGCCAATGGATGCGATGCCACGGTAATGAGCTTTGGGAGTTTGCTGAGGACGGTCTGATGAAGCGACGCGACATGTCTGGAAATGATTATCCGATTAAGGAAGCGGATCGTCGTTACAAATGATCTGAAGGAATTCAAAAGAAATAAACGGATTTGGTGTGCTTTGTAAAGATCGTAATCTTACTAAATTGGAGGAAAGAAAATGACCAACTTTATCATAGATCAATTAGAATTTACACGTCGACAAACACTGAGGTATGTTAACGACATCAGTGATTCGACGGCAGAGAAAATCCCGACTGGGTTAAGAAATAATATTAAGTGGAATCTAGGTCATATTTATGTCGTTCATGAAAAGTTTGCATTTAGCTTAACTAATCATCAAACGTATGTACCTTCTAATTTTAATCAGTTATTTGATCCTGGAACGAAGCCTTCTGACTGGACTCAGAAAGATCCATCAATGGCTGAATTAATTGATTTATTATCAGAACAAAATGTTAGGATTAAATCTATACTTACAAGTAATATTAAAGAAGATATTAATCCGCACTATCACTCTGCTTCTTCAGGGCTTACCTTTAAAACAGTAGAGGATGTGTTGACCTTCTCCATCTACCATGAAGCGATGCACTTTGCGACAATAAAGAATATCTTAAGCATATTGAATCATGACGCCGAGCAAAGAAATAGTTAACTTGGTTACTGTGTATGAAAAGCAGATATTTACCAAATTGAATTGAAATTTATAGAAATGTATTAACTGAAGAAAAGTAACTTATGTATATTAAAAACAAAAAGAGAGGATTTTATCCTCTCTTTTTTGTGCTTTAAAGTCAGGTTCTAGCCAGTAATTACGTACGTTTTCATGCTATCGTTCACTTTTTGCCAACTTAATTGGATAAACTCTGTATTAAGCATTAAATGAAACCGTTTTATACTTACAATTGTAAGCGATAACAACGGAAAGGGGAGAAATAGATTGCTTTTAAAGGACAACCAGATTTTTTTAGAGATCGAATTAGGCAATCGAGATGATGTCTTACATCTCATTTCCCAGAAGGCGCAGGAATTAGGTATAACGGATGATCAGGAGCAACTGCTGGCAGATTTAATTAGTAGAGAGAATACGTATTCTACGGCTTTTCAAGAAGGGATCGCCATACCTCACGCGAAGAGCGCGGCAGTGAAAAGAGCCGCTCTGATCTTTATAAAAATGAAAGAAAAAATTGATTGGCAATCACCTGACCAATTTAAAGTAGAAAACATATTCGCCATCCTTGTTCCAAATGTAGAGGCGGGAACAAGACATTTGCAAATCTTGTCTGCTTTAGCGGGTCAATTAATGGAGGAAGAGTTCCAAGAACGCTTAGCTACCATTCAATCGAAAGACGATGTATTAGAGTTATTAAACAGTGTTGAGAGAGAGGTCGTGTAAAGATGAAATTTGTAGGAGTGACTGCGTGTATCGCTGGATTGGCACATACGCCAATGGCAGCGAAAGCACTTGAAAAGGCCGGAGCAAAGCTCGGTCATGACGTGAAAATGGAACAGCAAGGGGCACTTGGGCTTGTTAATGAAGTCACAGCAGAGGATGTACAAGATGCAGATGCTGTCATTATTGCTGCTGATAAAGCCATTGAGGGTGAAGATCGTTTTAAAGGCAAACCGGTTGTTCGTATTAAGCTTGGACAAGCGGTATCGAATGGCGAGGCTGTAATTGAGAAGATTGTACAAGCATTAGAAAAAAGAAAACAGTCCTAATACAGGAGGAAAAGAATATGAAATCGCAAGCCGCAGAATTTAAAAAACATCTAATGACAGGAATTTCATATGTTCTTCCAGTTATCATTGCTGGTTCTTTAGTGGTTGCTGTCGCTAAAATTATTGCCTTTCTAGCAGGTTATACAGATTTAGGTGAGTTTGCTGAATCAGGGGGCTTCCTCCATTACGTTTACCTGTTTGAACAAGTAGGCTGGACGGCCATTGGTTTGTTGAACATTGTACTCGCTGCCTTTATTGCCTTCTCGATTGCTGGTAGGCCGGCACTTGCAGCTGCGCTAGTTGGTGGAGCATTAGCCACTTCCACAAATGCAGGGTTTTTAGGCGCCGTAGTAGCTGGTTTCTTCGCAGGTTGGGTAACAAATTGGGTGAAAAATAAGATTGTCATCGGTGGGTCTCTAGCAACCGCAGTCCCGCTCATCATCTTACCTTTAATTACGGTTGGAGCAACCGGTATTCTAATGTCACTTGTTCTTGGTGGCCCACTTGGCTGGGTGAATACAGCCTTACTTGAATGGATTACATCAATGACTCAAAGCAATGTAAACAACGTAGTCCTTGCATTAGTACTTGGTGCGATGATTGCATTTGATATGGGTGGCCCAGTCAATAAGGCTGCTTGGATGGCTGGTAACGCATTACTTATGAGTGGAATTTACTTACCTGCAATCATTGTTAACATCGCGATTTGTATCCCGCCACTTGGTTATGGACTTGCTACGATGATTAAGAAAAGAAATTTCTCTCCGGAGCTGAAAGAATCAGGAAAAGGTTCATTTGTAATGGGAATTATCGGAATCACAGAGGGTGCCATTCCTTTTACACTTAAAAGTCCATTTAAGCTCATTCCATTAAATGTAGTGGCAGGAGCAACGGGTGCTGCTGTAGCGATTTTACTTGGTGCGCACGATATTATGCCTCCAGTTGGTGGTGTGTATGGATTCTTTACGGTCGGTAATGGTTGGGCATATGTCGCTGGAATTCTAGTTGGTGCACTGATCATTGCGATTGGTTCAAATCTATTAGTTGATTTCCGCGAAGAAAAAAGCGTGGTTAAAGCTGAAAAAGCAGAGACAAAAAATGATGAACTGGATGAACTTGAGATCGAATTTGATCATTAATTAAACAAACTCGCTCTCACGCGAAAAAGGAGTTTTACGTTATGAAAAAAACAAAAGTACATGTTATTCCACATACACACTGGGATAGAGAGTGGTATTTTACATCTTCACGTTCAACCGTTTACCTGGTTAAACATTTGAGTGAGGTACTCGATGCATTAGAGAGTAATGAAGGATTTAATTACTATTTGATGGATGCTCAAACGTCGTTAATAGAAGATTATCTTAAGTATCGTCCTGAGGATGAAGACCGGATTAAAGCATTAGTTAAAGCGAAGCGTCTGATGACTGGACCTTGGTACACGCAAACCGATCAGTTAGTGATCTCACAGGAATCTGTGACTCGTAACTTATTATATGGAACAAGGTATGCAAAAGAGTTAGGTCACTCAATGGAAATTGGGTATGTACCGGATGCATTTGGTCAAGGCGGAAACATGCCGCAAATTTATAAAAACTTTGGCATCAACCGTTTTCTATTCTGGAGAGGAGTTGCTGATAATCGTCTGAAGCAAACGGAGTTTACGTGGGAAGGCGATGACGGTACACAGATGCTTTCAAACCAAATTCCATTTGGCTATTATCACGGCGGAAACATTCCAGAGGATGTAGAAGATATCGGTCCATATATTGAAGATTTTATTGGACGACTTGAGGCTAAGGCTTCAACGAAACATGTGTATTTCCCGAATGGTCTGGACCAAGCACCACTGAGAAAGAATTTACCAGAGATTATTCATACGTTTAATGAGCTAGACGAAAAAAGAGAATACGTTCTTCATTCTCCAGAGACATTTTTTGATGAACTAGAAGGTGACGTTGCAGATCTGCCTGTCATTAAAGGGGAATTAACAGAAGGAAAACACAGTCGACTTCATAAATCTATTTTCTCTACTCGCGCTGATCTAAAGCAATCAAACAATGAAATCGAGAATTTCCTTGCAAATGTACTAGAACCGATTCTTTCAATAAGTTATTCTCTAGGGAATCCGTACCCGCACCGTGAGCTAGAAGAGATTTGGAAGCTAATGTTTGAGAATGCTGCACACGATAGTATTGGTGGATGTAACAGTGATACAACAAACCGAGATGTTGGATATCGTTATAAACTTGCTGATGAGAAGTCTAAAAATCTTCTTGATCTGCATATGCGATTGGTTTCGGAACGGATTCCGTATCAGCATGATTTGAACTTTACGTTATTTAATCCACTTCCTTATAAACGATCTGGTGTGGTGAAGGTCGCACTTTATATTCCTGAAGAAAACTTCTCTATAAAAGATTATAATGGGAATAAGATCCCTTACTCGGTTGAGAAGAAGGTTGAATTAACGGATTATGTTTTAAAACAAACCATTCATCTGAATCCAAGTAAGAAAATCTATACACCTGAAAAAGTGTTCTTAGCTGAAATTCTTTTGTACGTAACGAATGTAAATGGGCTCGGATATGACAGTTTTTACCTTGAGCTAGAGGGAAATGAGCAGCAACAAGCGACAAACGTCTCTTCAAAAAAACAGATTGAAAACGAGTTCTTTGAAATCAGTCTATCAGAAAATAATACACTAACGATCACAGATAAACTAGGTAATAAAACGTACCATGATCAGCTTATTTTTGTTGAGAACGGGGATGACGGAGACTCATACAACTACTCACCGCCACGTGAAGACTTATTAGTGTACTCAACAGATGCAGAATGTGTACAAGCAGAGTACGTAGCATCTGAAGTTGAAGAGCATCTTGAATTCACGTTAAAAATGAATGTTCCTTATAACTTAGAGGAACGAGCGAAAAAGAAAGCAGATCGTGAGTTTGTGTTAAAAGCGAAAGTAGCTCTTAGAAAAAACGAGGAACTCATTCGTGTTGAAGTAGATATGAATAATCAGGTATTAAGTCATCGTTTATGTGTTCAATTCAACACTGAAATTGCTAGCAAATTTTCAACTGCTGATCAACTGTTTGGAACAGTGACTCGACCTGTTTATTTGCCTGAAATGGCCGTGTGGGAAGAAGAGAAGTGGGAAGAGGCGCCAATTTCAATTGAACCGATGCAAAGCTTTGTATCGCTTCATGATTCAACAAGTGTGGCCACTGTTTTCACAGAGGGTGTGCGAGAGTACGAAATTGTTGGTGAATCGTTTGACACCATTCAGCTAACGCTGTTTAGAACGTTTAGTCACATGGGGAAAACGGATCTGTTGTATCGACCAGGCAGAGCTTCTGGGGAAACGATTGTTGAAACACCAGATGCACAGCTACTTGGCAACCTGAAAGCAACCTTTGCCTATAGCATCAAGAACCAAACGACGTTTGATAAAGCGGAAATTGCGAGAGTTGCGAAGGAATACCTATCCCCAATGGCTTACTACCAGTTCTCTGATTTCTTAAATGGACGAATGATCTATGTGTATCGTGATGAAGAAAAAACAAATGAGCGTTCGTACAGCTTGTTCCAACTAGAAAACATGGATTCAGTAATAAGTGCGATTAAAAAAGCTGAAGATAGTGATCACTACATTGTGCGTGTGTTTAACCCATTTACAGAAAAAGCATCAACGATTGATGAAACATTAAAAGAGAATGGTCAGTTCGTCATGCTCGATGAAACCACACAAGCAGAGAAAGTAAAATCGTTAAAACCATACCAATTCAGCACCATCTTAATTGGAAAATAAGGAAGTTACCTGAGTTCCACCTACTTTGTTTGAGTAGGTGGACATTCTTTCATAAAGAATAGGGCAACTATAAGGCAATGGTTTTAGGTATGGTTTAAATGTTGTGAGACTGATCTCTAAGGAAGACAACGATGAACGTGCATCATGGAGAGGAGAGTCCAATGTTTGCTGATCACCGCAAAAACAAACTATTTACCCTTATAGAAAAAAATGAAGCAACGCTAAGTAGCGAACAAATAGCGGAATATCTTTCTGTTTCTGATCGGACCGTACGAAAAGAAATAAAGGATATGAACGAAATTTGCTGCCAACATGGTTTTCTTATTAAGAATTTACGAGGCAAAGGATTTTATTTTGAAGTGACAGCCCCAGAGCCGTTTCAATTCTTTAAACAAGGAATTTCTTCATCACCCTTATACTTTGACATTCACTCAAAGGAAGGACGAATGAAGCAATGTATTTACAGCTTATTGTATGAAAAGGATTATATAAGTTTAGAAGAGTTAGCAGAAAAACTATTTGTTAGTCGCACTACACTAAGTTCCGAATTAAACAGTGTACGCTCATTTATCCAAGATAATGGGCTAACCCTTCACTCGAAAGTTGGTAAAGGGTTCTATATTCAAGGGGAAGAAATTCAAAAACGTGAGGCCCTATTCTCTTTGATTGATAATCATATCGACTATACTCAAATTGAAACGTATTTTGAATGGAAGAAGCAAAAAAAGGATGTTGTTACTCTTCAACAGAAACTGCCTCCTTTATTTCATAGTGCACATCTATATTTTACTGATGAGAATCTAAACAACTTTATTTATTATCTTGTTATCATGGCGGATCGCACGGCGAACCACTTTTATATAGAGGATGGTCATAAGCAGTCGGACGTCTCGTGTGAGTTGAAGCAAGTCATTCATCCATTGGTCACAATTGCAGAGAATCTTTTTTCAATGACGATGTCCGAACCGGAAGTTTCCTACCTTTCTGTCCAGTTAAAAAGCAAAGTCATTAGTAAGACTGCACCTGACACATCTTCACAAAGCTTACTAATTGACTACATTAACGCGTTCTTAAATAAAATCAATGAAAATTATTATTACTATCTGACACAGGATGAGCAACTAAAGCATGATTTAAAAAGTCATATCCAATCAATGCTGTATCGCGCAGAAAATAATATTCGAGTTAGGAACCCAATGGAAGAACACATTAAAAAATACTTTCCACTTGCGTACGAATTAACTTTGTATGCGGTTCGCTCGATCAAAGAAGAGTTCTCCTACGATATTAATTTAGGAGAGGTGGCTTATTTAGCTCTTCACATTGGTGCTTCACTAGAACGCAATTATCAAGTAAAATATGAACGTCATAACTCTTGTTTAATTGTATGTGGATCGGGTTTTGGAACAGCGCGAATTATTGAATCAACAATTAAACGTGCTATTCCTCACTTATTTATAACGAAGACGATTTCTGCTCAAAAGTATCATACGTTGCCTTATATTGAGGAAGACGTGGTCATTACTTCGGTGAAGATAGAAGAGAAAAATAAACCAATCTTTAAAATCGAGACACTACCATCGAAAAAAGAAATGATTGAGTTAGATAAGAAAATTACTCAAGAGCTAAGTGATACACAAGATTTGTTATTAAAATATTTCTCACCGAAACTGTTTTTTAAGCAATCATTTAAAACGAAGGAAGAAGCGATTCGAGTCCTGACTGAAGCTATGGAAAAAGAAAAGGTCATTCAACATCAAACTGAATTTACAGAAGCGATCTTTAAACGAGAAGAGCTGGGGTCAACGTTAATTGGTGAAGGTGTAGCCATTCCTCATCCACTTAATTTGCTTTCCCTTCGTACTCAAATTGGTATTGCGATCTCAGATACGCCAATTGAATGGGGCAACGGACAAACCACTCGATTGATCTTCTTACTTGCCATAAGTAAAGAAGATTATGAAGAGGCTATGGGGATTTATGATTTCATCGTCGAAGTGATTAGAGAGAATTTATCAGATGTGCTTTGTTCAGCTAAAAGCTTTACTGAATTTATGCTAAGAGCAAAGCTAATCTATGAATGAGCTAGTTAACTAATGAGTAGGGAGAGTGTAGCATGTTAGCAGCAATTGAAGCTGGTGGTACAAAGTTTGTTTGTGCAGTTGGAGATAAAACGGGGAAAATCGTTGAGAAAGTAACGATTCCAACAACGATTCCATCTGAAACGATGCAAGAAGTCATTGCTTTTTTCAAAAAATATCAAGTGTCGGCGATGGGGGTTGGCTCATTTGGGCCGGTCGATATTGACCAAGATAGTTCAAGCTATGGTAGCATCACATCTACACCGAAAACAGCTTGGAAACACTATCCGATCGTACAAGAGTTAAAAAAAGAGTTCCTCATCCCAATAGGATTTAATACAGACGTAAATGCAGCTGCATTAGGAGAAGCTACGCTTGGCGCTGCGAAAGGGCTTGATAGCTGTTTATACATTACAGTAGGAACAGGGATAGGAGCAGGAGCAGTGGTGCAAGGAAATCTACTTCAAGGTCTCACGCACCCCGAGATGGGACATATTCTTATTCGTAAACACCCAAATGATTTATTTGAAGGCGTTTGTCCTTTCCATAAGGACTGTCTTGAAGGCCTAGCTGCGGGGCCAGCCATCGAAAAACGGTGGGGACAAAAAGGTAGTGAATTAACGAATAAAGAGGAAGTATGGGAACTTGAAGGGTATTATCTCGCTCAAGCAATGATGCAATACCTACTCATTCTCTCTCCTAAAAAAATAATTTTGGGTGGAGGAGTCAGTCATCAAGAGGCTGTATTTAAAGCCATTAGAAAGCACTTACCTGAGATGCTTGGAGATTATATTGAACTGCCTGAGTTAACTAGCTACATTGTAAGGCCGGGACTTGGAGATCAAGCAGGAATTACTGGTGCCCTAATGTTAGCGCATAGAGCTCTACATGAACAAATGGTTTAATTGATCGAGATATTTTTGGAGGATGATTATGACTAAACACGAACCACTTTTTTTAAAGCCCGTTTTACAAGAACGTATTTGGGGCGGAACAAAGCTTCAAACTGAATTTGGATATACGATTCCCTCAGACCAAACTGGTGAAGCCTGGGTCATCTCAGCTCACCCACATGGAGTTAGTGTCGTTGAGAATGGAACGTATGCAGGGAGATCACTAAAGGACTTGTGGGAGCGCGAAGGAAAGCTATTTAATAAACAAACGACTACTACAGAAGAATATCCATTGTTAATTAAGCTTTTAGATGCTGCGGAGGATTTATCTGTTCAAGTTCATCCAAACGATGAGTTTGCTAGAACCGTAGAAGATGTGCCATTTGGAAAAACGGAATGCTGGTATGTAGTGAGTGCTGAAGAAGATTCGGAGTTAATTCTCGGACACCATGCACAAAGCGAAGAGGAACTCGCTCAATTGATGGGTTCAAAAGAATGGGACAAGCTTCTCAGAAGAGTAAAGGTTCAAGCGGGTGATTTTGTTCATGTGCCAAGTGGAACCATTCATGCGATCGGTGCAGGCATTGTTATTCTTGAAACCCAACAAAGCTCAGATATTACTTACCGAGTATATGATTATGATCGTACGGATGCAAACGGGAACGAACGAGAATTGCATGTAGACCGCTCGCTTGAAGTAACGACGGTACCTCACGTGGATGCAACTTGTACAAAAGAAGAGAAAACCATTCAAGGACTTACGGAAACAAAATTAGTAGAAGATCCGTACTTTACGGTGTATCATTGGAAGCTCCAAGGCGATGCCACTCTGTCATTAACATCAGACTTCTTGCAAGTAAGTGTGATTGAAGGCGGTGCCTTAGTAAAAGTAGATGATGTCGACTATCCAATCAGTAAAGGACAACATTTTATTTTACCATATGGAGTGACAACGTATTCCATTCATGGACAAGCGGAATGTATTGTTTCACATACGTAGATTAGTAGAGGGTGGACATAACATAAATCACTCACAGTGTCTTCACCACGTACATTTCCGTAGGAGTGTCGGGTTCACACCCGCTCATTTTGCATAAAAACAATTGGCGAATGATTCGATCGGTGAATCATTCGCCATTTTTGCTTTTATTTTTAGTTATGGCCCAGGCTCTTTTTTGTCTAAATTAAATTGGTTTGTACTCGTCATTACTATTCAAAGGGCGAATATGATAAAATAAGACTATTAAGACTGTATACGAAAGTCTAGTGCCCGTTGGAGGTTCTGTCCATGGAAAAAAAACGATCAGAGTCTTGGGAATGGGTTAAAGCCATTGCGATTGCACTCTTGCTAGCATTTGTGATCCGAACCTTCATGTTTGCATCTGTTGTTGTTGATGGAGAGTCCATGCAACCAACACTAGAGCCGGATGATAAATTGATTGTCAATAAAATTGGGTTACAGCTGAGTGAACCAGAACGTTTTGATATTATTGTTTTTCATGCTCCAGGAGGAAACGATTATATTAAGCGAATCATTGGGTTACCAGGAGAAGAGATTGAATATAGAGATGATACCTTATATGTCAATCAAGAACCTGTTGCTGAACCATTTCTTGATGAGATGAAACAGCATTACGAGGGAGAAATTTTGACCGGTGATTTTACATTAGAAGAGCTACCGCACGCGCTTGGCTCTGTTGTACCGGAGGATTCCTACTTTGTAATGGGAGATAATCGTAGACGAAGTAAGGATAGTCGTGACATTGGGGCTATCCATAAAGAAAATATGATTGGTGGAGCGAGTCTTACGTTTTGGCCAATCCGCAATATTAAAATGACTGAGTAGGTGTTTACATGACAATTCAATGGTACCCTGGCCACATGGCAAAGGCACGCCGAGAAGTAACAGAAAAACTAAAATACATTGATGTGGTAATCGAATTATTAGATGCTCGTGCCCCGCTTTCATCTAGAAACCCAGTAATTGATGAATTAGCAGAAGGAAAGCCTCGATTAATCCTCTTAAATAAGACCGATTTAGCTGATCCCAGTGTGACAAAAGCATGGACTTCCTATTTCAAAGAAAATGGAGCCTCTGTTATCTCAATTAACTCACAAAATGGTCAAGGCACGGAACGAATTGAAGCGGCTTGTCGAGAACTTGCTAAGCCTTTATTTGAGAGATGGCAATCAAAAGGAATGAAACCACGTGCCATTCGTGTGGTGATACTTGGTATTCCGAACGTTGGAAAGTCTACTTTGATCAACAGACTTGCGTCTAAACGGACCGCAAATGTAGGAGATCGACCGGGTATTACAAAAAAACAACAATGGATTAAAATTGGCACATCACTAGAGTTATTGGATACACCAGGAATTCTATGGCCAAAATTTGAGGATCAACTAACGGGCTACCGCTTAGCTGCAACGGGTGCCATCAAAGATGAGCTTCTTGATTTTCAAGACATCGCTTTATTTGTACTGACCTATTTAAAAAAGGAATACCCAACATTAATTCAAGCGCGTTATAAAGTGGACGAGCTACCTGAGGATAATGTTGAGTTATTTGATCTAATTGGAGAGAAACGCGGATTTCTTCAAAAACGAGGGTATATTGACTATGATAAAACGGCTGAAACAGTTTTGCGAGAGCTGCGAGCTGGGATGATCGGAGCCATTACCCTTGAAAAACCATCAGACATAGAAGCGAAAACCGTTTAAGGAGAAAGCTCTTTAAGCGGTTTTTCCCTTTACGACTTCATAGATAGAGACGATATAAGTAGGAGAGACATCATGTTAAATGAATCAATATCAACTATAAAAAAACGATTAGAAGAAGCATCTCATTCTGAGCTTGAAGGTTACTTAGATGTGATTAAAGAGGATAAACGTAAAGGCGTTCAACTCTTAATTGAACAAGTGAGACGCAAACAAGAAAAGATTAAGCAAGCCTTGCAGCAGCATGAAGACATACAAACATACGAACGAGAGCTTCAACATAAAGGCTACGATGCAATTGCTGGGATTGATGAGGCTGGACGGGGTCCCATCGCAGGTCCAGTTGTTGCCGCTGCAGTTGTTTTACCGAAGGCGCATTCCTTAGTGGGATTAACCGATTCAAAAAAGCTCTCAAAGAAGCAGCGTGAATTTTTCTATGACGAAATTAAGAAACAAGCGATTGCTTTTTCAATACAAGAAATTGATGTAGAAACAATCGATGAGTTTAACATCTACCAAGCCTCAAAACAGGCTATGAAGCTTGCCGTTGAAGGGTTAACAACTGAACCAGACTATTTATTAGTAGATGCCATGCATATCCCTCTAGACATAGAGCAGACCTCTTTAATTAAAGGAGATCAAAAAAGCCTTAGTATTGCAGCGGCTTCAGTACTTGCCAAGGTTACTCGAGATCAAATCATGAGCAATTGGGATCAGACGTATCCAGGCTACGGATTCAGTGCTCATTCGGGTTATGGTACGCCGACTCATTTAGAAGCAATGAAAAAACAAGGTGTTACACCTATACATAGAAAGTCCTTTCAGCCAGTAAAGGATTTGTTAGGGTAGAACTACAAAAGGAGAGAAGACGTGATGGTTCAGAATGTTTCACAGGTTGGGAATCTACTTCAAAATCGTGAGAGTCTTCTCTCGCTTAAACCGGGTCAGCTTTTTTCAGGAAAGATCTTAAAGCATTATCCAGATCAGTTGGCAGCTCTATCGATTCGTGGAACAACCGTTGTAGCTAAGCTTGAGACGATGGTGAACGCAGGAAGCTCCTATTGGTTTTTAGTAAAAGAAGGACAAGGTGTGCCGAAACTCCAAGTGGTGCAACCTGATCAGGCAGCTGCAAAGGCTGAGACGTTAGGAATGAATTCATCAAAGCTTGCGACGAATAAAGAGGGTCAAATGCTCCTGCAAGAATTAAAGTTAACCGGCACTCCATTTACAAGAGATCAGTTAAAAGATGGAGCACAGCTATTAAAGGACCCTGCTATTTCACGTCAAATGGGAATCGATACCATTCGAACAATGATCCAACAGCAGCTTCCATTAACAAAAGGTGTATTTCAATCATTAGCCACCTTCGCGCAGTCTCCTCAGCTATCTGAGAGCCTGACTAACCTTGAGACAAAGCTTTCAGCTTCATCATCCAATCAATCCTCACAATTGATGCAAGCCTTACTTAGTCGGACGGATGGACCTAGTACTCAATCTCCTGTTGATCAGATTTTAAAGACCCTACTTAATCAGACTGCTAGCCCAGCTGATAAACAAACAGCAATGAGTATTTTAACCAAGCTTCAATGGCCTGGTTTAGCACCAAGTGGGTCCATTGATTCGTTTCTTACTAAGTGGTTGCCAACTGATGTATCGCAGGATGCCTCTTTAATTAAGCAATCATTTCTTTCTGAAAATGATCAAGCAATGATCCATCGAAATTGGGCAAGGGTCATTAATCAGCCTTTTACTGTTACGGAACGTGCACTCATCCAAACAGCCGTGAAAGAATCTGTATTGCCACAAGTGGTTGTGAATGGAAAGCAAACGACATTTGCAAATCAGCTTCTCCAACTTGTTCAATTAGTTGGTTACCAAGACGAGGCAACTTTGGTTCATCAGCCACCTACACCATCTATTAAGAGTCTCCTTGTACAATTAATGGGGGAAGGCCACTCTTCAGACATTCGCGCGCACGCAGAACGAGTTCTTCATACTATAACTGGTCACCAAATTCAATCGCTGCCTACAGATCCAGCTTTTGTACAAACGATCCTTTCACTACCGATCAAATTAGACGAATGGAAAACAGATTTAATGATTCAATGGCAGGGTAAGAAGCGAGAAGATGCAACGATTGATCCAGAGAACTGTCGTCTACTCTTTTTCCTTGAATTAGAGCGTTTAAAAGAGACAATGGTCCAAGTAACGATTCAAAAGAAAATTGTTCATGTGACGGTGACTAATCAGCACGATCGACCAGATGCGTTGGTTGCAATGCTTGAGCCGGTTGTAAAACAAAGTCTTGAAAAGTTGGACTATCAGTTCACATCTATTTCATGGAAAAAGTGGGCAGTGGAGACGGAAGTATCTGCCAATCGTACGTTTAGCTCTTCACACATACAAGAATCATATCAAGGGATGGATATTCGAATATGAATAAAGAAAATCAAAAAGCAATTGCCTTGCAGTATCAACAAGATCAGATGAAGGCTCCTACTGTTGTTGCAAAGGGTGTGGGAAAAACAGCAGCTGAGATGATTAGAATTGCAAAATCCTCACATGTTCCCATCCAAGAAGACGAAACACTTGTCGAATTACTAAGCCAGTTGACGATTAATGAAACCATTCCATCGGAGTTATATGAAGTCGTTGCTGAGCTTTTTGCTTTTATCTACCGGATCGATAGGAATCAAGAACCTCAATCTGAGGAAGACTGAAATCAAACAATTGATGAGGTGATGAAATGAGCAATCAAAAGAGAACAAACCGCGCAAATTCAGAGGAAATGGGAAGTGAATTTGGTCTATTTCCATCAACTCAAGAAACCGATGCCAAAGAAGCTATGAGTAGACTTTTTACTAAGAAAACAGAATCAAAAGATGAAAAAGAAAAGCAAGAAGAGAGAAAATCGACAAATTCAAAAAAATAATCACCTGTTTTTTCAAATTATTGCGATTTGCTTCCCACAAGCATGAAAAAAATGCTAAGATAGAATAGAATTTCACCCAGGTTGTGGTGAAAATCTGAAAGGCATGCAAACGCATGCAATCGACAGGAGGCAGGAGAGAGAATGAATATCCATGAGTATCAAGGGAAAGAGCTTCTTCGCCAATATGGCGTAGCAGTTCCGAACGGCAAGGTTGCGTTCTCTGTAGAAGAAGCTGTTTCTGCAGCGAAGGATTTAGGCTCTAGCGTATCTGTTGTGAAAGCACAGATCCATGCAGGTGGCCGTGGTAAGGCTGGTGGAGTAAAGGTCGCTAAGAATCTCGATGAAGTACGTACATACGCAGAAGAGATTTTGGGAAAGGTTCTTGTTACTCACCAAACTGGTCCTGAAGGCAAAGAAGTTAAGCGCTTACTTGTTGAAGAAGGCTGCGACATTAAGAATGAGTACTACATCGGACTCGTTTTAGATCGTGCAACATCAAGCGTTGTTATGATGGCTTCTGAAGAAGGCGGAACGGAAATTGAAGAAGTGGCTGAGGCTACACCTGAAAAAATCTTCAAGGAAGTAATTGATCCGGCTGTAGGTCTTCAAGGCTTCCAAGCTCGTCGTCTTGCTTTCAACATTAATATACCTAAAGAACTTGTTGGTCAAGCTGTTAAGTTTATGCTTGGTCTATACAAAGTCTTTGTTGAAAAAGATTGCTCCATTGCAGAAATTAACCCGCTCGTTACAACTGGCGATGGCAAAGTAATGGCTCTGGACGCTAAAATGAATTTTGACTCAAATGCTCTATATAGACAAAAAGATATTCTTGAATTCCGTGATTTGGAAGAAGAGGATGTAAAAGAAATCGAAGCATCTAAACATGATCTAAGCTATATTTCTTTAGATGGAAATATTGGTTGCATGGTTAATGGTGCAGGACTTGCAATGGCTACAATGGATATCATCAAGCATTACAGTGGTGATCCAGCTAACTTCCTAGATGTAGGTGGTGGCGCAACAGCTGAAAAAGTAACGGAAGCATTCAAAATCATACTATCTGATACGAATGTTAAAGGGATCTTTGTTAATATCTTTGGCGGAATCATGAAGTGTGACATTATCGCTGAAGGTGTTATTGCAGCCACAAAAGAAGTGGGTCTTGAAATTCCATTAGTTGTTCGTTTAGAAGGAACAAATGTTGAACTTGGTAAGAAGATTCTTAAAGAATCTGGTTTAAATATCACCGCTGCAGATTCAATGGCTGATGGTGCACAAAAAATCGTAGCTCTAGTGAAATAGAAAGGCGGGACGTGGAGACATGAGTATCCTCATTAATAAAGATACAAAAGTACTTGTTCAAGGTATTACAGGAGCAACAGGTCTTTTTCATACAAAACAAGCCGTTGAATACGGTACAAATGTTGTAGGTGGAGTAACACCTGGTAAGGGTGGAACGGAAATTGAAGGCATTCCAGTATTTAATACTGTAGAAGAAGCTGTTCGTGCAACAGGAGCAAATGCTTCAGTGATCTACGTACCACCTGCATTCGCAGCAGATGCGATTATGGAAGCAGCTGACGCAGGCATTGAGCTAGCGATTTGTATTACGGAAGGTATTCCAGTACTTGATATGGTAGATGTAAAACGTTACCTAGAAGGTAAGAATACTCGCCTAATTGGACCGAACTGCCCTGGTGTCATTACACCTGACGAATGTAAGATTGGTATTATGCCAGGATACATCCACAAAAAGGGTCATGTGGGTGTTGTTTCAAGATCTGGTACGTTAACGTACGAAGCGGTTCATCAGCTATCTACTGCAGGTATTGGTCAATCTTCAGCTGTAGGAATCGGTGGGGACCCTGTTAACGGAACAGACTTTATCGACACTCTTAAACTATTTAATGAAGATCCAGATACGTATGCTGTCATCATGATTGGTGAAATTGGCGGAACAGCTGAAGAAGAAGCGGCTGAATGGGTTAAGGCAAATATGACGAAACCTGTAGTCGGTTTTATCGGCGGGAAAACAGCTCCTCCAGGTAAGCGTATGGGCCATGCCGGTGCGATCATCTCTGGTGGTAAAGGTACAGCTTCTGAGAAGATCAAAACTCTTGAAAGCTGCGGAATTAAAGTAGCTGCAACACCATCTGATATGGGTGATACACTTGTTGCTGCACTTAAAGAAAATAACCTTCTTGAAGCGTGTACAACACACGAAGCAACGAAGTAATTGTTCGATAATCAAATAAGAAATTGACCGAATAGGGGCAAGAGAACTGAACGTTTATTTGTTTAATTCTCACTCCCTATCGGTCTATTTTGCTATCAATCTTTAATAGAAAGGAAGGGATGAACACTGCCTGATTTTAGAACCCGTTTAATCCACCTTCACAGCTGTAGAGGAATGACTTGGTCCAAGCTATCTCAGCTATTGTTAAAAGATCCTTCACTTACACGCATCTTCTCTATGACCCTCAAGCAACTCTCTTCATTATTTCACCCAGCTCTTACACACCCTCAAGTGTTTTATCATGACCTTCATCGGCACTCACCAGAAGTCACGCTGTATCAATACTCCCAACACGATATACACGCCATCAGCTTTGTAGATCAAGAATATCCCTTACAGTTAAAGCAAATCTACGACCCACCTTGGGTGATCTTAGCGAAGGGTGACAAACAGCTACTTCACACACCAAAACCACTCGGTGTAGTAGGAACAAGAAAAGCAACCGAACTTGGTCTAAAAAGCATACAAACATTATTTCCTCGTATAGTTCAAGAAGGTTTTGTGATTGTCAGTGGGATGGCAAAAGGAATTGATCGTCTTGCTCATATTGAAGCAATCAAACAGAATGGTAAGACCATAGCGGTTATGGGATCGGGTTTTCAATTCATTTACCCAAAAGAAAATCTCGTACTTTATGAACATCTTGTGACTGAGCATTTGGTTATCACTGAGTATCCCCCGTCGACATCTCCACAAAAATGGCAATTTCCCGCACGAAATCGAATCATCAGTGGGTTATCTAAAGGTTTACTAGTGATTGAAGCAGCTGAGCGTAGTGGCTCATTAATTAGCGCAGATCAAGCCCTTGAACAAGGAAGAGATGTGTTTGCAGCTCCTGGCCCTCTTTTTTCTCCTTTATCTAAAGGAACAAATCGTTTAATTCAACAAGGTGCAAAGCTAGTCTTAACTGCAGAAGATATTATAGAAGAATATGAAGCAGAGTAAGAAAAAAGAAATTAGAAATGGTTGAAATAAACCGAAATGATGGCAAAAAAAGACTTAAAACCTTTTTCTTATGTTTGACAAATAGCAAATGTGTGTTTAATAATGAGGGAGATTTCATTTATAGACGAGAGGGAGTGGCTATATGGCCGATTATTTAGTAATCGTGGAATCTCCCGCCAAAGCAAAGACCATTGGTAAGTACTTAGGAAAAAAGTATATTGTTAAAGCGTCAATGGGACATGTAAGGGATTTACCAAAAAGTCAGATGGGTGTTGATGTATCCAATGACTTTGAACCAAGGTATATTACGATTCGTGGAAAAGGACCCGTTTTAAAAGATTTAAAGACAGCAGCTAAAAAAGTGAAAAAAGTTTATCTTGCAGCTGACCCCGACAGAGAAGGGGAAGCCATTGCTTGGCATTTGGCTCATAGCTTAGATATAGATGAACATTCTGATTGTCGTGTCGTATTTAATGAAATTACTAAACAAGCGATAAAAGACGCATTTAAAACACCTCGTCCGATCAATATGGACTTAGTAGATGCACAGCAAGCCCGACGTATTCTTGATCGACTCGTTGGTTATAACATTAGTCCATTATTATGGAAGAAAGTGAAAAAAGGATTAAGTGCAGGAAGAGTTCAGTCTGTTGCTGTAAAAATGATCATTGATCGTGAGAAAGAAATTCAAGCGTTTAAACCGGAAGAATACTGGAGTATCCCGGGGAAATTTCTTTTAAACAAGGATGAATTTGAAGCAAAGTTTTACGGAGTAGATGGTAAGAAGAAAGAACTTGGATCTGAACAAGAAGTAAATGAGGTACTCGCTCGACTTAAAGGGAAAAACTACGATGTTGAATCCGTTAAGAAAAAAGAACGCAAACGAAACCCAGTTGCTCCTTTCACTACGTCTTCTTTGCAACAAGAAGCTGCTAGAAAGCTGAACTTCAGAGCAAAGAAAACGATGATGATTGCCCAACAGTTATATGAAGGAATTGACTTAGGTAAGCAGGGAACGGTTGGATTGATTACGTATATGCGTACAGATTCAACACGTATTTCCGATACAGCCAAAGAAGAAACGAAGACGTATATTGAGAACACTTATGGAAAAGAGTATGTGGCTCAAGGGGCACGTAGCGTGAAAAAAGACCAGAAAACGCAGGATGCGCATGAAGCGATTCGCCCGACATCGGTTAATTACGACCCTAAGGAAATGAAAGCTTATTTATCTCGAGATCAATTAAGACTTTATAAATTAATCTGGGAGCGACTGGTATCTAGTCAAATGGCGCCAGCGATCATGGATACAATGACCGTTGATCTTAACAATAATGGTGTGTTATTCAGAGCAACTGGCTCTAAAGTGAAATTCCCAGGCTTTATGAAGGTTTATATTGAAGGGAACGATGATGGTAAGAAGGAAGAAGATAAATTGTTGCCTAACCTTGAAGAAGGTCAGACGGTCCAGCAAAAAGATCTTGATCCGACTCAGCACTTTACTCAGCCGCCACCACGTTATACTGAAGCAAGACTAGTCAAAACGATGGAAGAGCTGGGTATAGGCCGACCTTCAACGTATGCTCCTACCTTAGATACAATCCAAAGACGTGGGTACGTTGCACTCAGTGAGAAGCGATTTATTCCAACTGAACTTGGGGATATTGTGTTAGAGCTGATCGTTGACTTTTTCCCAGAGATTTTAGATGTGAAATTCACGGCTAAAATGGAAACGGATCTAGACTCCATAGAAGATGGAAAAGATCAATGGATCAAGGTTATTGACAGCTTCTATCAAGGGTTTGAGAAACGATTAAGTGTGGCAGAAGAACAAATGAAGGAAGTTGAAATTAAAGACGAACCTGCTGGTGAGACTTGTGAAAAATGCGGTTCGGAGATGGTTTATAAAATGGGCCGTTACGGCAAATTTATGGCTTGTTCAAATTTTCCTGACTGTCGCAATACAAAAGCGATCGTGAAAGATATTGGCGTGAAGTGCCCAACCTGTAAAGAGGGCAATATCGTTGAACGTAAAAGTAAAAAACGTCGAATCTTTTATGGATGTGATCGTTACCCAGAATGTGAATTTGTTTCCTGGGATAAACCCATCTCTCGCCCTTGTCCAAAATGTAGTTCACTACTTGTTGAAAAGAAATTGAAAAAAGGTGTTCAAGTGCAATGTGTTTCATGTGATTATTCTGAAAAAGATACGAACTAAATGAAGAGAACAGGGCTGTCTGAATCAAAAAAATGATTTATGCTGGACAGTCCTGTTTGGTACGTGTACTATTCTATAAGCAAGCTAGAAAAGAAAGGTGAATGTTTAGATGGAACAACCAGTTATTACGGTAATCGGCGCAGGTTTAGCGGGCAGTGAAGCTGCTTGGCAAATAGCAAAACAAGGAATTCAAGTCCACCTATACGAGATGAGACCCGTTAAGCAAACTCCGGCTCATCATACAGATAAATTTGCAGAATTGGTTTGTAGTAATTCTTTACGAGGAAATTCATTAACAAATGCTGTTGGCGTGCTAAAGGAAGAAATGAGACGACTTGACTCTGTAATCATTGCTTCTGCTGATGGAGCGGCAGTTCCAGCTGGTGGAGCTCTTGCCGTTGACAGACATGATTTTGCAGACGCGGTCACACAGAAAGTACGTAATCACCCTAACATTACAGTATTTAATGAAGAAATTGATTCGATTCCTGAAGGACCAACTATTATCGCAACCGGTCCACTCACGTCTGAAGGCTTGTCTAAAAGTCTACGCGAACTAACAGGCGAAGAATCGTTGTACTTCTATGATGCAGCCGCACCAATCATCGATGCGGAAACAATTGATCGTGACAAGGTGTACCTGAAAAGCCGTTACGATAAAGGCGAAGCGGCATACCTTAATTGCCCAATGAATGAAGAGGAATTTAATACATTTTATGAAGCCTTAATCTCAGCTGAAACCGTCCCTTTAAAAGAATTTGAGAAAGAAATATTTTTTGAAGGGTGTATGCCAATTGAAGTTCTGGCAGCTCGTGGTCCAAAAACCATGTTATTTGGTCCGATGAAGCCAGTTGGTTTAGATGATCCGAAGACAGGGAAACGTCCTTATGCAGTTGTTCAGTTAAGACAAGACAATTCATCAGGTACATTATTTAATATGGTAGGTTTCCAAACTCACTTAAAATGGGGACCTCAAAAAGAAGTCTTTCGTTTGATTCCAGGGTTAGAGCAAGCTGACTTTGTACGCTATGGTGTGATGCATCGTAATACATTCTTAAACTCACCAAAATTATTAAATCGCACGTATCAATTTAAAACGCGTGAAGATCTATTTTTTGCTGGTCAAATTACGGGGGTTGAAGGATATGTAGAGTCTGCTGCAGCTGGTATGATCGCTGGGATTAATGCAGCACGCCTTGTAAAAGGACAAGAACTACTTGTGTTTCCTGAAGAAACCATTCTTGGAGCCATGGCTGAATACATTACAACAGAAGCGAAAAAGAACTTCCAGCCGATTAATGCGAACTTTGGTTTATTAAGACCACTTGAAGAACGGATCAAATCAAAAAAAGAACGGTACGAACAGCTTGCTGAGCGTGCATTAGGTACAATTCAGAATTTTATGAAAGAAATGTGAATATCGTTGTTTTTGATTGTACTGCGTGATAGAATTTAGAAGCCTAGAAGAGGTGAGTGGTTTGGACCAGAAGCCGGAACAGCAGTGGGTTGAACTCTTTATGCGATACTTACAAATTGAGAAGGGTTGCTCACCTCATACGTTATCAAATTACGCAAGAGACATTGAAGCATTTTATCTCTTTATGAAAAAGGAAGCTGTGTCTTCGTTAAAAGACGTTACATATCCAGTGTTACGTACGTATTTAACCGTTTTGCATGAACGGAAATATGCCAAAAAAACGATTTCTCGTAAGTTATCTGCAATGCGAAGCTTCTGTCGCTTTTTAAAAAGAGAGGGTATCCTTCAGGAAAATGTATTTGCACACGCATCTCTTCCTAAAGCAGACAGCAAACTACCTCAATTCCTATACGAAGAGGAAATGCAGAAGTTGTTTGAAGGGATAAAAGGCGAACGTCCAATTGATTTACGAGACCGAGCGATCTTAGAGTTGATCTATGCTACAGGTATGCGCGTGAGCGAATGCTGCTTGTTAGAGATGAGTCATCTTGATTTTTCGCTTGGTACGGCACTTGTGTATGGGAAAGGGAAAAAAGAACGGTATGTTCCGGTAGGTTCCTATGCCATCCATGCAATTCTCCGTTATCTTGAGCAAGGAAGACCTAGCTTACAAGAAAAGAGTCCGACTCAAACGAATTTACTCTTTCTAAACTACCGAGGAAATGGATTATCGGAGCGGAGTTATCGAACCATTCTTACAAAGAGAATGGAAGAAGCTTCTTTATACCACCGAATTAGTCCCCATAAGTTAAGGCATTCATTTGCCACTCATCTCCTCAACAACGGTGCAGATCTAAGGGTAGTTCAAGACTTACTTGGACATGAACACCTCTCCACAACTCAGGTTTATACGCATGTATCTAAGGATCGTTTACGAGATGTATATATGAATCATCATCCACGTGCATAATGTTGCAAGAGGAGGTCAGAATATGGATCAATTTCATGCTACAACCATTTTCGCTGTACAGCATCAAGGGAAGTCTGCGATGTCAGGTGACGGTCAAGTCACTTTTGGGAACGCGGTGGTCATGAAGCACACAGCCAAAAAGGTCAGACGTATTTTTGGAGGCAAAGTGCTTGCGGGGTTTGCAGGTTCTGTCGCAGACGCATTCACGCTTTTCGAGAAATTTGAAGGAAAGCTGGAAGAATACAACGGCAATTTGCAGCGTGCATCAGTGGAGCTGGCTAAAGAATGGCGCAGCGATCGAGTCCTACGAAAGCTTGAAGCCATGATTATTGTGATGGATAAGGACCAAATATTACTGGTTTCAGGAACAGGTGAAGTCATTGAGCCAGATGACGGAATTTTAGCCATTGGTTCAGGTGGTAACTATGCTTTAGCTGCAGGTAGAGCTTTGAAAAAAAATGCACCTGCACTGAGTGCCAAAGAGATTGCGAAGGCTGCTTTGGAAACAGCTGGCGAGATTTGTGTGTACACCAATGATCAGATTGTGCTTGAGGAGCTTGAGTAGGCTGAAGGGAGATGAGCAATTGATGAAGGACTCATTAACACCAAGAGACATAGTTAATCGCTTAAACCAATATATCGTAGGACAAGAGGGAGCCAAAAAATCGGTTGCCATTGCCCTGCGTAACCGTTACCGTCGCAGTATGTTAACTGACAAGCTGAGAGATGAGATCACTCCGAAAAATATCTTAATGATTGGCCCGACTGGAGTCGGTAAAACAGAGATTGCTCGTAGACTCGCTAAGCTTGTTGGTGCACCTTTTGCAAAGGTAGAAGCTACTAAGTTTACTGAGGTTGGGTATGTAGGTCGTGATGTTGAGTCGATGGTACGAGATCTGGTTGATACAAGTGTCCGGCTTGTAAAAGACGAACGACTTCAAACCGTTCGTGGGCCAGCTGAAGATCTTGCAAACAAACGAATTGTTGATTTGCTGGTTCCTTCCGGGAAACGAAAATCAGCTGTTAAAAATCCGTTTGAGGCATTCTTTTCAAATGATGATACAAATGAAGAGGAGCAAGAGTCGGAAGAGGAGCTATCTCAAAAAGAGCTTAAACGAAAGATGGCTCATAAGCTAGCGCTTGGGGAGCTTGAGGATCGTTTAGTTACCATTGAGGTGTCAGAGCAAAGTCAACAAATGATGGATATGTTTCAAGGAGCAGGCATGGAGCAGATGGGTATGAACATGCAAGAAATGTTCGGAAATCTAATGCCAAAAAAGAAAAAGAAACGTAAGCTACCAGTTTCTGATGCGCGGAAGATTCTTATTGAAGAAGAGGCGCAAAAGTTAATTGATATGGATGAAGTGAATCAAGAGGCCATTCACCGTGCTGAGCAGCTAGGAATTATATTTATTGATGAGATAGACAAAGTAGCTGGAAAAAGTCAGCAGTCAGCCGATGTATCTAGAGAAGGTGTTCAACGAGACATTTTACCAATCGTTGAAGGTTCCACTGTGGTAACAAAGCACGGAGCCGTTAAAACCGATCATATTCTATTTATTGGCGCTGGAGCTTTCCACATGTCTAAGCCTTCTGATCTGATTCCGGAGCTACAAGGGCGCTTCCCGATTCGAGTGGAATTATCAAACCTTAGTGTAGATGATTTTGTGCGAATTCTATTAGAACCCGATAATGCCTTATTAAAGCAATATCAGGCTTTACTTGAAACGGAAGGTATTAAAATTACGTTTACAGACGATGCTGTTCGTAAGATCGCGGTTATCGCTTCAGAAGTAAATCAGGATACGGAAAATATCGGAGCACGTAGATTGCATACTTTACTCGAACGTCTACTTGAGGATCTATCATTTGAAGCTCCAGATATTACAATGGAGGAAATTACAATTACTCCAGAGTACGTAGATGAAAAGCTTGCATCCATTGCAAGAAACAAAGATTTAAGTCAATTTATTTTATAAAACGAACGATTCGTTGGAGGAGATTAAGAAGATGGATTTATTATCAAGATCACGTAAAATTAACGATATGCTACAAAAGTCAGGTGGTCAGCACGTAAGTTTTCGTGATATGGCTCAAACACTAGCGGAAACAATAAGCTCAAATGTATACGTCCTAAGCCGTCGCGGACGTTTACTTGGATTTTCAATTCACCAGGAAATTGAGAATGACCGTATGAAGAAAATGTTTGAAGAAAAACAGTTTCCACAAGAATACACAGAAGGTCTTTTTAAAGTAGATGAAACATCGGCTAACATCGACATTGAAAGTGAATATACAGCTTTCCCTATTGAAAACAAAGATCTTTTTAAATCTGGTCTTACTACCATTGTGCCAATTAAAGGTGGAGGTCAACGTTTAGGAACATTAATTCTGTCTAGATTAAATGATTCTTTTAACGATGACGACTTAATACTTGCTGAATACGGGGCAACAGTTGTTGGGATGGAAATTCTTCATGAAAAAACGCAAGAAATTGAAGAAGAAGCTCGCAGCAAAGCGGTTGTACAAATGGCAATCAGTTCACTATCTTACAGCGAGCTAGAAGCAGTTGAGCACATTTTTGAGGAGCTTGATGGACGTGAAGGTCTTCTTGTTGCAAGTAAAGTGGCTGATCGTGTAGGAATTACGCGTTCTGTAATTGTAAATGCACTTCGTAAACTTGAAAGTGCAGGTGTCATTGAATCTCGTTCTTTAGGTATGAAGGGAACATACATCAAGGTATTAAACGATAAGTTCTTAAATGAACTAGAACGTATGAAAGCAAAATAAGCTGTATTAATATATATGTTAAAACCTCTGAGCCAAATGGCTCAGAGGTTTTTCATATGCGTATCTAGTGATGTATGGGTTAGCTATTTTTTACTAGTTAAATAAGAGATAAATATGTCGATTCAATTAATACATGGGCGTGATGAAATAGGTATTTTTGCTGATTTTTTTTAATAATAATAACAAAGTAAAGCGTTAACAAAAAAAATTAGCTTTAATTTACATATTATTGAATTTATATAGACATTATTTCGTGGGTACTTAATAGTAAATACTGTGTTTTTAAAAAACTTCGTTAGACAATAGTATTAGATTTAAGTACAATTTCCTTATAAGTAGTGAAAAAGTTGTAGTGATTTTGAATAATTATGTCGATTTTGTACGAATGGAAGGGAGAAACGTCATGGATCTTTTTTCTGGTACGTCATTTCGGTCTATTGAACTAGGTTTGAATCAAGCGCAGCAAAAGCAGTCAATGATCGCAGATAATGTTGCAAACGCAGATACACCTGGTTACAAAGCGAAACAAGTGCCGTTCTCACAGACTTTAGAAAATGCATTAAGCGAACCCTCAATCGGTGCATATAAAACGCATACGAACCATTATGAATTTAAAGGAAGCGATTCAGGTTCAACTAGGTTAAGTGGACTAAAAGATCGGTATCACCATAATGGAAATGGAGTAGATATCGATAAAGAAATGGCAAGTCTTGCAGAAAATCAAATTCAATATAATGCACTGATTGAGAGAATGAATGGCAGGTTCTCTTCTCTTCAATCTGTGATTAGAGGAGGTAAATAGAGTGTCGATATTTACAGGATTTCATGCTAGTGCCTCAGCTTTAACAGCGAACCGTCTAAGAATGGATGTTGTTTCATCAAATATGGCAAATGCAGAAACGACACGAGGGGAGCTTGTGGACGGTGAATGGCAACCTTACAGGCGAAAGATGGTTTCCCTCACACCTAATCAGTCTAAACAAGACTTCCAATCATTCTTACATAACGAGCTAAAAGGTGTAAAAGTATCAGCTATCGAGCGAGACAACACACCATTTAAGCTAGTCTTTCAACCAGATCATCCAGATGCAAATGAAGATGGATTTGTTCAAATGCCTAATGTGGATCCATTGCGTGAAATGGTTGATCTAATGGGAGCAACACGATCGTATGAAGCGAATGTAACGGCCTTAAATGCTTCAAAAAATATGTTACTCAAAACACTGGAGATTGGGAAATAGGAGGGTTTTAGATGGAATTGAATTCGATTCAAAGTCCTATGCAAGTCGGTCAAGCGGTCAAGCGCCAGGTAGAAACAGTCTCTTCAGGAGAGGCGCAAGAGAGCTTTAAAGCCATGCTAGGTCAAGCGCTCTCAGAAGTTAATACCCTGCAAAATGAGTCAAGTCAAAAAACAGAAGCTCTTGCTTTAGGAAAACCGGTAGAGTTACATGATGTCATGATTACAGGTCAAAAGGCATCAGTATCGCTTCAAGCAACTATTGAAATACGCAATAAAATGGTTGAAGCCTATCAAGAAATAATGAGAATGCAAGTTTAATTCAATCGTTGTATGAAATACGTTTGCAGGGGTGCCAGGAGGTCGCATGAACGAGACAATCGCAAGATATAAGAATGCAGTAATAACTTACTGGACTGAGAGAGAGCCTCGGCAGAAGATATGGCTTGTTGCAGGACTTATTCTCATTCTAATAATGGCTGCGGCACTTACATACTTCAGTACAAAACAAAATTTTGTACCGCTTTACAGCCAACTTTCATTACAAGAAACCGGACAAATCAAAGAAACATTAGATGGAAAAGGAATTCCATCCCGTGTATCAAAAGATGGAATGACAATTGAGGTTCCGGACAATCAAGTAGATTCGTTAAAAGTCGAATTAGCCGCGGAAGGACTTCCTCAAAGTGGTAGCATAGATTACTCGATCTTTTCTGACTCATCTGGGTTTGGTATGACTGACAATGAGTTTTCAGTTATGGAACGCGCAGCTATGCAAACAGAGATTGCAAATTTAATTAAGAACATTGATGGGGTTCAAAATGCGAACGTCGTCATTACATTACCAGAAGAGAGTGTGTGGTTAAACTCCTCTCAAGAGTCTGCTACTGCAGCTGTTGTTCTAGACCTTAAACTAGGCACACAGCTGGACCAAGAAAGAGTAAGAGGGCTCTATCATTTAATATCAAAAAGTGTACCTAATTTACCTATAGAAAATATCGTTATTTCAGATCAAAATTTTAATTCATACGGATACGATGCTGGATCGGCCGGAGATTCAACACTTGCTGCATTTGAACAGCAACGTGGAATCCAAAAAGAAATAGAACAGGATATGACGCGCAATCTTCAACAAATGCTCGGAACAATGATTGGTCCAGATAAAGTTTTAATCTCTGTCACAACAGATATTGACTTTACTCAAGAAAATCGAACGGAGCAACTAGTAGAGCCTGTCGATGAAGAAAACATGGAAGGAATCGCTGTAAGTGTTGAGCGGATCTCAGAAGCATATACCGGTGAAGGCACGATACCTGAAGGTGGAACAGCTGGAACAGGAGAAGGAATTCCTAACTATGTTGAAGGAGAAGGCAATGAAAATTCTGAGTGGGAGCGTACGGAAGATCGAATTAATAATGAGGTCAACCGGATTAACCGTGAGATTACAGAAAGCCCTTATCAAATAAGAAATGTTGGCGTACAAGTTATGCTCGAGCCTCCTGAAGGTATGGATGCCATTCCAGCTCAGCAAATCGCTGACATCCAACAAATCTTAGGAACGATTGTTCGAACTACATTACCTGAAGTAGATGGACAGCCATTAAGTCAGGATGATATAAACTCAAAAATTGTTGTAACATCTCATCAATTTGCGGGAAAAGCAGAGGAAGTAGCAACGGATAATGGCCAAGCCATTCCAACCTGGTTATATGCATTAGCAGCTGTACTTGCAGTAGTTGTCATAATTTTAGTTGTTATGCTCACTAGAAGTAGAAAGCAAGTGGCGTTAGAGGAATCACTGGAAGAAGCAACATTAGACTCAGTCGCCCTTCCGACTGAGGAGGTCCCTGATCTACCTGTTGAAGGAAGTGGGCCTGCTCATGAAAAGCGTAAACAACTAGAAAACATGGCAAAAGAAAAACCAGAAGAATTCTCGAAGCTATTACGTTCTTGGTTATCTGAAGATTAAGAGGAGGCAGAGAAGTGGCAAGAGCTTCAAACAAAGAATTAACGGGCAGACAAAAAGCGGCTGTTTTACTCATCTCTCTTGGGCCAGACGTCTCAGCTCAAATTTATAAGCACTTAACAGAAGAGGAGATTGAACAACTCTCCTTGGAAATTTCAAATATTCGCAAAGTAGAAAGCTCTGTAAAAGATGAGGTACTTGAACAATTTCACCATATCGTGATGGCTCAAGACTACATCTCTCAAGGAGGAATTGGTTACGCCAAAAGTATCTTAGAAAAGGCACTTGGAGAAGAAAACGCCATGCAGATTATTAATCGGCTAACGTCAACACTACAAGTGAGACCATTTGATTTTGCCCGCAAAGCAGATCCAAACCAGATTCTAAATTTTATCCAGCACGAGCATCCACAGACAATTGCCTTGATTTTGTCCTACTTAGATTCGGCGCAAGCTGGACAAATATTATCGGAACTTCCACAGGAGGTACAAGCAGATGTGGCAAGACGGATTGCCATCATGGATAGTACGTCTCCTGAAATCGTAAGCCAAGTAGAAATGATTCTCGAAGAAAAGCTTTCACAGTCTGTGACTCAAGACTACACCGAGGCTGGAGGCGTAGAAGCAGTTGTAGAAGTGTTAAATGGTGTAGATCGTTCAACGGAGCGCACTATTTTAGATGCGCTTGAGATACAAGACCCAGAATTAGCTGAAGAAATTAAAAAGAGAATGTTTGTCTTTGAGGACATTGTTACGCTTGATAATCGCTCCATTCAACGAATCATTCGTGATGTAGAAAATGAAGATTTACAGTTATCTCTGAAGGTAGCGAGTGAGGAAGTTAAAGACATCGTATTCGGTAATATGTCACAACGTATGGCAGATGCTTTCCGGGACGAAATGGAATACAAGGGACCTGTCAGGTTGCGTGATGTAGAGGAAGCACAATCTCGCATTGTAGCAGTGATCCGTAAGTTAGAAGAGTCAGGGGAAATTGTAGTTGCAAGAGGCGGAGGAGATGACGTTCTTGTCTAGGATTATTAAGTCTAAAGTAGATGCGACCCTTCAAACAAAGCGTAGTATCGCCATTAAGCCATTGTGGAACAAAACCAACAATTGGATGGACGTTGAGCCAGCAGTTGATGAGCTCGAAACAGCGCAACAACTTGCCGAAGATCGGTTGCTTGAAATGGAAAATCAAGCGCAAGACATGATGGCCCGGGCGGAACTTCAATCTGAACAACTAACGGAACTATTTGAACGAAAAGAAAAGGAAATGGCGCTTCAGGCAGAACAATTGTTTGAAGAGCACCGGGCTAAAGGTTATGAAGCAGGTTATCAAGAAGGCGAGCAAGCTGCTTGGGCAACGTATAGCGACAAAATTATAGAAGCACAGTCAGTGATTGAGCAAGCAACCCGAGAAAAAGTCCAGAAGTTAAAAGGTGCTGAACCCGAAATGATTCAACTTGCTTGTGCAATAGCTAAGAAGATCTTGGGTAAGGAAATCACATCTGATGAGACGCTTCTTCAATTTTTAAAAGGGCAAGTTCTTGAAGCTAGAGACCATAATGACATTCAGCTTTTTGTTCACCCAACCTGGTATGAAAAGGTGATTCATCAAAAGCATGAGCTGCTTACAGTCTTACCGCCTGGTAGTGACTTCTCTTTAGTCCCAGATCTTACGCTTCAAGAGAATGCGTGTAGGATTGAGACAAAACAGGGCAGGTTAACCACGTCAATTGATCAACAGCTTGAAGAATTAAAGGGACAGTTGCTAAAACTTCAAGAGGAACATAGTCATGATCAATCAAGCGCTAGTTGATTCAGTCCAAGCAATGTCGACGAGAAAGTGGTATGGCAAGGTCACACGTGTTGTAGGCTTAACCATTGAATCCACAGGTCCTATCGCTGCAGTAGGGGATATTTGTTTTATTCACTCCGGAAGAGATGGAAGTGGGAGAATTCAAGCTGAGGTTGTTGGGTTTAAAGAAAGTAACGTATTATTAATGCCATTTTCAGATACGGTCGAGATTGCACCAGGTAATTTGGTTGAATGCACAGAAAAGCCGCTAAGCGTTCCGGTTGGACCTAGTTTAATTGGTCAAATTATCGATGCACTAGGTCAGCCGTTAACTAGTGCAATTAGGCAAGAACCAATGGCTTGGGTTCCCGTAGAGCAGTCTCCACCAAACCCATTACAACGCCCTCGAATTACCGAGCGATTGGAGCTAGGTGTTCGTGTAATCGATGGATTGTTTAGTGTAGGCAAAGGACAGCGAATGGGTATCTTTGCAGGAAGTGGTGTAGGAAAAAGTACGTTACTTGCCATGATCGCAAAATACTCAACTGCTGATGTGAATGTCATTGCTCTTATTGGAGAACGTGGACGTGAGGTGCGAGACTTTGTTGAACGGGATTTAGGCGAAGAAGGGATGAAAAAAACAGTCCTTCTCGTTGTAACATCCGATCAACCTGCTCTTATGCGAGTGAAGGGAGCACTGACTGCAACAGCTGTGGCTGAATATTTCAGGGACCAGGGACTAAGTGTGAACTTGATGATGGATTCAGTCACACGATTCGCGATGGCTCAGCGTGAGATTGGGCTTGCCATTGGTGAACCACCAACAACAAAAGGGTATCCACCTTCTGTATTCGCAATGTTGCCGAAGCTTTTAGAACGTTCAGGTACAAACGAGCACGGTAGCATTACAGCCTTTTACACGGTGCTTGTAGATGGAGATGATATGAACGAACCGATCGCTGATGCTGTTCGAGGCATCCTCGATGGGCACCTTGTTTTAGATCGTCAATTGGCAAATAAAGGTCAATTTCCTGCGATTCATGTGTTAAAAAGTGTGTCGCGTGTCATGAGTGACATTGTGTCTAGTCAGCATTTGTCAGCCGCTGCTACGTTACGTGAATTGTTGTCGATCTATACAGATGCAGAGGATTTAATTTCAATCGGTGCGTACAAAAGAGGATCAAATGCGAAGCTTGATGAAGCGGTGGCACAGCACCCTGAAATACTAGCTTTCATTAAGCAAGCGACAAGCGAGCAAGTAACATTTGATCAGACAGAAAGACAATTAATTGAACGATTCTAAGGAGGTTCCTAACTTGCAATTTCGCTATTCCTTACAGAAACTTATGGATTTAAAAGAGCGAGAGAAGGAAGAAGCTGAAAATATATATTCAAGTGCTGTAAAAACCTTTGAAGAGGTAGCGACAGAGCTTTACCATTTACTCAAACGAAAAGAAGCACTTGAGGAAGATGCACGAACAAAGCTATCCAGCTTGGTGTCTGTACTCGATATTCAATCGATTCAAGCTAGTATGTTATTTCTTCAAGAAGCGATTGTGAAGCAACAAAAACGAACGCAGCTTGCCAGAGCCCAGATGGAAGAGAAACACCAATTACTTCTAGATGCCTCATTTGAGCACAAAAAGCATGAAAAAATTCGTGAGAAGAAACGAATGCAGTTTGTAGTTGAGGAAAGTCGTCTGGAGCAATTAAGTATGGATGAAATTTCTGTGCAACGATTTGTCAGACAGTAAGAGGGTGAAAACATGCCAAAAGAAGAAAAGAAAAGCAATGGATTAAAAACGATGTTGCTCGCTGTAGTTTTACCTCTCATCGTTGTTTGTTTGCTTGTTCTCTTTTTTATTGCTCCATTATTTGGTTTTGATGTGATGGGAAGTAGTAAACAGTGGGCACAGAGTGTACCCGTTCTTTCATCTTTTGTCTCTGAAGAAGATGAGAGCCCTTCGACAGAAACACCAAATGATTTGAAAGCTGAGAATTCGAGTCTGCAAATAGAGCTTGAGCAAACAAAAAGTCAATTAGAAGAAGCTACACAGAACTTACAAGCCACACAGGAAGAACTAGATCAAGTTCAAACAGATGCCGCATTACAAGAAGAGTCAGGAATGATTGAGTCAACCGATGTA
Organism: Alkalihalobacillus sp. NPDC127517; assembly: GCF_050276055.1. Classification (NCBI taxonomy): domain Bacteria; kingdom Bacillati; phylum Bacillota; class Bacilli; order Caryophanales; family Bacillaceae; genus Alkalihalobacillus; species Alkalihalobacillus sp. NPDC127517. The sequence continues at coordinate 34,849 of NZ_JBNNQX010000010.1, forward strand.
ACGGTCGCGGAGCGGAACAAAGAGCTCGCAAAAAACTACGAACAGATGTCTGCTAAAGCCGCAGCAGCCATTTTGAACGAATTAACAGTTGATGAAATTCTCACGCAGCTTAAAGACGTTAAGACAGAAACAAGGTCTTCTATTTTAGCAAAAATGGAAGCGCCTCTTGCCGCTGATGTTGTTCGTGCTTGGTCTGATGAGGTGAATTGAAGGGAGGTGAAAAAGTGAATCAGTTTTTACCATTTCAAAATGTGAGAGGTTTTGTTGGATTAGGTAGTCAACCTCGTTCTCATCATTCAAGTATCGGGAGCGAATCAACAGCAATTGCAGAGTTCCCGTCCGTTGAGTCAATCAGGCCGTCTTTCTCTGATGTACTCCAACAGTTTGAAGGAACGAGTCACAAACAGGAGCGTAATGAATCAGTTGTCATAAAACCGATTGATACCAAAGAACCTGAATTTGAATTGGAAGAAGCACTCCAACCATTTTTAGGGGCTGAGGCTCACGAGTTAGCTGAATATCTTGATCCAGAATTGGTGACGAGCATTGTTTTGAACGTTTTATCTTTTCCAAAAGAAGATCAGAATCAGACAAGTCAAGCTGCGATAACGATCGAACAAAAAGATGCGGTAACTACACCAGTAAGCAAAATGAACCCATTAGATTTTGTGCCAAATGAAGCCGATAAAATAGATCGGATACCTGCTACTTATAACCAATTGGTTTCAGAGCCAAAGATGAGTCTAGTGACAAATGAAAAAGAATCAAAAAATGGTTCTTCTATTAGTGGGCAAGAACAATCATTTTCATTAAACAGAACCGAATCAGTAATGCCTAATTTAATTCCACTCTCACGAGTCTACCAGTTCCAAGAGCGCCAAGTCACTCAACCGATTGATGACCCGCCAGTACAAATTGAACGTCTGCTAAGTGTCATAAAAGAAAGTGGAGATTTACCAAAACGGCTTCTTGTTACTCAGGATGCTGAACTTGTTCAACAAGTGGCAAATAAAGTAGAAACCTTCTTCCAAGCAAACGATCGAACAACACTTAACCAACTAATAACTGAAATGAAAGAGACCGTCCGTCCAAGCGTTAACAAACCGGTTGTTATGGATGTTAAAGGATCAACCAACGAATTAGAATCCTCAGAAGAGCTTGAAAAGCTGCTATTACATTTAAAAGCGGATAAATCAACTGCAAAAGCAACAGAGGATACTCCGAAATTAGTGTCAGTTGAATCTAAAGTTGAGAGCCTCTTGCCGAATCAAACCATAGCTCCACCTTCTCTTACTGGATTAGTGAAAAAGGAAGTAAGTGAAATTGATTTGAAAGCTGCTGTCCGCTCTGAACAAAAAAATGTGGGAAGTAATCCAAACGAACGCAATGTTGTACCCACTCGAAATGAAGGGAAGCCTGCCGTTTTAAACGAGAACCTGATCATACCTGAAAAAACAGTGCATGCATCAGAAAGAGTTCAGCAACAGCCGGAAGCTTTAAAAGCCGAAGGGCAAGCGGACGAACGACGGTTTGTTAAAACCCTTCAACGGATTTTACAGCAAGGATCCATGATTCAACGTCCTGATGGACAAACATCCTTTACATTAAAGCTTTTCCCTGAACACCTTGGGAAATTACAGATTCTAGTGATCCAAAACGGTCAAAAACTCGCAGCACAAATTATTGCAGAATCAAGTGCGACGAAAGATTTAGTGGAACGAAGCTTGCCTCAATTAAGACAAGCTCTCCATTCACAGAACCTCACATTCGATCAAATTGATGTAGAAGAGTTTGTGAATAAAGATCAACAGCAACAGCAGGAACAAGAACAATCAGAACAGCAGGAACATCAAGAAAACGAACAAGAATCTCGAACGGAGACAAGCTTCTCATTTAAATCATTATTAGAAGGTTTGTTCTCATAACAAAAATGGCAGGTGAGGCCGATGACGTCAATTACGAACGATTATTCGTTACCAAAATCTACTCAAGCTGTCCGGAGTGGCGATAGCTTAGGTAAGGATGATTTCTTAAAACTACTTTTAATTCAATTACAGAACCAAGATCCAAGTAATCCAGTAGATGACAGAGAATTTATTGCTCAAATGGCTACCTTCTCATCTCTAGAGCAGATGACAAATATGAACAAAACATTAGAAACGTTTGTTCAATCTCAGTCAAAACAAACGTTGTTGCAATATAGCGAGTTAATTAATAAAGAGATTACGTATGAGCTTGATGACTCCACTTCGCTTGAAGTAGAACAAAAAACAGCGAAGGTTACATCAGTAAAGTACGACCGTGACCGAGTTCTTCAAATTGGTTTGGAGGATGGTACGTGGATTTTGGAAAAACAAGTCGTCGGGATTGCTCCGGGTATTGAGGACAAGGTGAATGATTGATCCGAGCCTCCATATTAAACCAGGTTACAGGTCCCAAGCGGCATTAAAGCCAAACGCACAGCAACAGCCTGCTCATTCTTTTAGTCAAATCTTAAAAAAAGAACAGCAAAACATTACTATAAGCAAGCATGCAAATGAACGTCTCCATCAGCGAGGGATTCGAATGAATCAATCTGAATGGAATCTCATTTCTAAAAAGCTACAAGAAGCAAGCCAAAAAGGAATTACCGACGCATTAGTTGTCACTAAGAGCGCGGCACTTGTAGCGAACACAAAAAGTCAGACCATTATAACAGCTCTTAATCGGAATGAAGCGGCAGATCATATTTTTACAAATATTAATGGAACTATTCTTTTAGATTCATCAATCTAGGCAGGACCCATTAAGGGATGCCACAAACTGTGGAATGATAGAAGCAGTTAACAAAAGGAGCGAGTGTAGATGATTAAATCGATGTATTCAGGGATTTCAGGTATGAAAAACTTTCAAACGAAACTTGACGTAATTGGTAACAACATCGCAAACGTAAATACATATGGCTTTAAGAAAAGCCGTGTGACATTCCAGGATCTAGTCAGCCAACAGCTTGCTGGAGCAACAGCGGCTCAAGCAGATGGGCGTGGAGGGATTAACTCCAAGCAAGTAGGGGCCGGTTCCACTCTTGGATCAATTGATACAATCCATGAAGGAGCAACTAGTCAATTTACAGGAAGAGCACTTGATCTTTCAATCGAAGGTGAAGGGTACTTTGTAGTAAGTGAGGGTCCACAAGACTATTATACTCGTTCAGGAAATTTTTACCTTGATGAAACAGGAAATTTAACTACTGCTGAAGGATTCATCGTAAATGGAGTAAATGGTGGGCCAATTAATATACCAAATACGACTCAAAGCTTTTCGATAGGCAAGGACGGATCGGTAAATTTAGTAGATCAGGATGGACAAGCGGCAGTGGCCGGTACGATTGGTTTAGTTAGTTTTGCAAACACAAGCGGCCTTTCAAAAGTAGGGGGAAATACATTTATTCCAACAGCAAACTCAGGACAGCCTACGCCTATTGGGGCTCCAGGTGCTAATGGTACTGGCGCAATTAACTCTTCCTCTCTTGAAATGTCTAACGTTGACCTTTCAGAAGAATTTACAGAAATGATTGTTGCTCAACGTGGGTTCCAATCCAATTCAAAAATTATTACAACATCGGATGAAATATTACAAGAGCTTCTTAGTTTAAAACGATAATCTACTGATTTTAGTATAGGAGGCATGCAGGCACAGTTTGTGCCTGCTACATAATGAAATGATAAGACTACAACGACTGAATGGACAATTTTTCCTGTTAAATGCTTTGTTAATTGAGCAAGTAGAAGCCATCCCAGAAACAAGTATTACGTTAATAGGCGGAAAAAAGATCATTGTTCAAAATGAGATTGAAGAAGTATACACACTGATTAATGATTGTTTTGGGAAAGTGGGGGTCCTTGGTTCAGTTTTTAAAAAGGGAGGGAAGTAAGTGGTTAAAAGTAAGCTGGGTATTGTCATGCTTGTCATGTTTCTAACTTTAGCTGTAGCTGGTGGGGCAGTCTTTTTATCTTGGGATTACATAACCGCAGGTGAAACAGAAAATGCAGAGCCTACGATTGATGAAATCATTGAACGCTCCTATGATACGGAAGAGTTAACCACAAATCTATTAAACAATGGATTTGTTCGCTCTAAATACAAAATTCAATTAGATAGTAAAGAGGCGTTACATGAACTTGAAAAAAGAGATTTTCAAGTAACAAATGTCATCATTACAACGTTATCGGGAAAAGAAGCATCCGATCTTAGCGGCCCCGATGGAAAATCGGCTCTTGAAGAAGAATTGAAAGAGCAGATTAATGAACTCATGCAAGAGGGAACCGTTCAAAAGGTGTATATGACTGAATGGGTATTGCAATAAGTATGGCGATGAATTAAGAGGTGAGTCCATTGGCAGATGTACTGTCGCAAGGTGAAATAGATGCGCTCCTTTCCGCATTATCAACAGGTGAGATGAATGCGGAGGAGCTTAAAAAAGAAGAAACGCAGAAAAAGGTTAGAGTGTACGACTTTAAGCGGGCACTCAGATTCTCTAAAGAGCAGATTCGCAGTCTAACACGAATTCATGAGAATTTTTCTAGATTGCTTACAACCTTTTTTTCAGCACAGCTTCGCACCTTTGTTCAAATTCATGTAGCCTCCGTTGATCAGCTACCATATGAGGAATTTATTAGTTCGATTCCAAAGATGACCATTTTAAATGTATTTGAACCTGTTCCTTTAAATGGACGCATCTTAATGGAAGTCAATCCGAACATTGCATATGCCATGCTTGATCGTTTAATGGGTGGAAAAGGTGTCAGTGTAAATAAGATCGACAGTTTAACTGAAATTGAAACAAAGATAATGTCGGCACTGTTTCAACGAACGTTAGATAGCTTTACAGAAGCGTGGAGTTCAGTGATTGAGATGGATCCGATTCTTGATGAAATTGAAGTGAATCCGCAATTTTTACAAATGGTTCCGCCAAACGAAACGGTTGTTGTCATTTCACTTGTGACAAACATCGCAGAAACGTCAGGGATGATCACCATTTGTTTGCCTCACATGGTGCTTGAAGAGATTCTTCCTAAGCTATCCAATCATTATTGGCTCCAAGAAAAAAAGAAGCTGCGTAGTCCAAACGAACAAAAACAGCTTGAAAAGCAGGTACGTGATACACCGTTGCTTGTGCAAGCAGAGCTTGGTCGGTCGGAAATGACGGTACAGGAATTTCTTCACTTAGGACACGGGGATGTTATTGAGTTAAATCAATCGATTCATCATCCACTTGTATTAAGTGTAGGTGGGGAAACAAAGTACTTGGCGCAGCCAGGAAAGCAAAAAAACAAACTGGCAGTTCAAGTGACGGAAGTATTAGAGGAGGCGGATGAATGAGTGACGGTATGCTCTCTCAAGAAGAAATTAACGCATTGCTAAACGGAATGGATAGTGATCAAGACAAAGAGGAATCAGCGCCAAGTCTGGATACAAATGAATACTTAACAGATATGGAAAAAGACACACTGGGAGAAATCGGAAACATTTCTTTTGGTAGTTCAGCCACAGCCTTGTCCTCACTACTCAATCAAAAAGTGGATATTACAACACCTGAGGTAACGGTGGTTGAGAAGAAAAATCTGGATCAAGAATTCCCGCGCCCACATGTGGCCGTACAAGTGGAATACACAGAAGGCTTTGAAGGCTCAAATCTTTTAATGATTAAAACAACGGATGCAGCAATTATAGCTGATCTGATGCTTGGTGGAGATGGGACCAACCCTCTTGAAGATCTAACAGATATGCACATTAGCGCTGTGCAGGAAGCAATGAATCAGATGATGGGTTCCGCATCTACCTCGATGTCAACATTGTTTAATATGAAAATTGATATCTCACCACCATCTGTTGATGTGATGGATATCAGAAACGGTGAGAACACAGGGTATGTTCCTCCAGAAGAGATTCTTGTGAAGATTTCTTTCCAGCTTCAAGTAGGTGATCTCATTGATTCAAAGATCATGCAAATCGTCACGCTTGCTTTTGCAAAGGAATTTATTAAAAATCTAACAAATCCAGAAGAGTCTCAAGTTGTTGAAGAAGTAGCTGCTGTGAAAGAGCCTACTATCCAAGAGCCAGTGAGAGAGGAAGCGCCAAGCGAGCGATCGTTTCAAATTGAGCCAAAAGAAACAACTCAGCATGTGGGTGGAATGTCGGGTAGAGGAACAAGCACCATTCAGCCAGCTGCATTTGAAAGCTTTGATCAACCTCAGCTGACAAGTGTACAAACAGGCAATTTGGACATGCTTTTAGACATTCCGTTAAATGTAAAGGTTGAGCTTGGAAGAACAACCAAGTCCATCCGCGATATTCTTGAGTTTACTCAAGGATCAATCATTGAGTTAGATAAGCTAGCAGGTGAGCCTGTTGACATTCTAGTTAATGAAAAATTGATTGCCAAAGGTGAGGTTGTTGTTATTGATGAAAACTTTGGTGTTCGCGTAACAGATATTGTGAGTCAAGCAGAACGAATTCGAAATTTAAAATAGCTTAGGGGATGAATGGAATGGGTCAAAAAGTTTTAGTAGTAGATGATGCAGCTTTCATGAGAATGATGATTAAGGATATTTTAACAAAAAATGGTTTCGATGTTGTTGGTGAAGCAGCTGATGGAAACGAAGCTGTCACACAGTATAAAGAATTGTCACCTGATCTTGTTACGATGGATATTACAATGCCTGAGAAGGACGGAATTAGTGCGTTAAAAGAAATCAAGTTATTTGATCCTAATGCAAAAATTATTATGTGTTCTGCGATGGGGCAACAAGCGATGGTTATTGATGCCATTCAAGCTGGCGCAAAAGATTTTATTGTGAAGCCTTTTCAGGCGGAGCGCGTGATTGATGCGATTAATAAGACACTTGCGTAATCTCTTTACCGTATTACTCATTGTATGTAGCTTCCTGCTGTCTTCTGCTCACGTAGCGGAAGCGGCAGACTGCAATGGATTTGTGGCTGATCGTTTTAATGAAGAATGTGATTCAGCTAGTCTAGGAGAAACGGGGACCACAGACGAAGATCAAACGCAAGCTGGTGTACCTGGAAATGGCTTTTTAACGGTCCTTAAATTAATCGGATCTTTGGCACTAATTATTGCTTTAATGTATGGTCTTGTGCGCTTTCTAGGAAAACGAACAAAAACGTTTAGGCAATCTCAATTATTAGAAAATATCGGTGGGATGCCACTGGGTCCTAATCGGTCGATTCAACTCATCAAAGTAGGGGATCGTGTGTTAGTAGTTGGAGTAGGAGAGTCCATACAACTGCTTAAGGAAATTGACTCTAAACAGGAATTAGATGAACTAAAAAGGCTTCAAGAAGAGCAAGATCAAGCCAATTTACAAGTCCCTGCTCAAAAAGCGTTTGATTGGTTTAAAACTAAGATTGCAAGGTCTAAAAATCATTCGGAGGCACAACAGGCTCCAGTAAAAGCGCCATCCTCTTTTCAAGATCTATTCCAAGAGAAGCTACAAGAAGCATCAAAGTCGCAACAGGAGCTTGAGAAGGTCATGAAGGAGCGTCAGCCATGAATGTGGACCATCTGATTCTTTCAACGACAGGTATACTAAATAATTTTGATTTAACGGGACTAACAGGATCGAACGAAAATGCAGCAACAACGATTCAGCTACTCTTATTGTTAACAGTGCTGACTCTAGCTCCATCCATTTTAATTATGATGACATGCTTTACTAGGATTATTATTGTCCTTTCCTTTGTCAGACAAGGACTTGCTACACAATCAATGCCGCCAAACCAAGTGTTAATTGGAATTGCTTTATTTATTACCTTTTTTATTATGGCTCCTATTTTTAGTGAAATTAACACAGAAGCCTTACAACCATTCGCTAATAATGAAATCTCGCAGGAAGAAGCATTTGACCGGGCTACTGCACCGATTAAAGAATTTATGTCAAAGCATACACGTGAAAAGGATTTAGCCTTATTTATGGGTTATGCAGAGCTTGAAAGACCTGAATCATTAGAAGATATTCCGTTAACGGTTCTCGTACCTGCTTTTGCGATCAGTGAGCTGAAAACGGCCTTTCAAATAGGATTTCTAATCTTTGTTCCTTTTTTAGTGATTGATATGATTGTTGCGAGTGTCCTGATGTCCATGGGGATGATGATGCTACCGCCTGTTATGATCGCCTTACCATTTAAAATCTTATTATTTGTACTGGTTGACGGTTGGTACTTAATCGTTCAATCACTATTACTTAGCTTCCAGTAAGGAGAGGGTGTTTATGAGTCAGGAATTTGTTATAGGCATTGCAGAAAATGCCGTATGGACCGTGCTGCTTGTTGCAGGCCCTCTTCTTATCATTGCATTAGTGCTAGGGCTTTTAGTTAGTATCTTTCAAGCAACAACACAGATCCAAGAACAAACGCTTGCGTTTATTCCAAAAATCGTCGGAGTATTAATCGCTCTTATCGTATTTGGACCTTGGATGTTAGGGCAGATTACTAATTTCACTTACCAAATTTATTCTAACTTACATCGGTTTATTGGATAATGACACAGCTTGCGGCCTATTTGCCAGCCTTTTTATTGATCTTCATACGTGTTAGTTCGTTTATGGTTGTGTTGCCTCTTTATTCTCATCGGTCAGTTCCAGTGATTTTTAAACTAGGACTTTCCATTATGCTTGCATGGATTATGGTGCTAGCCTTTGATATACCTGAGCTTACGTTTAATTGGAATTATATTTTACTCATTATAAAAGAAGTTGCTGTGGGGTTGGCCGTTGGTCTTGCAGCCATGATTTTGCTTTATGCGATACAGGTGGCTGGTGGGCTGATAGATTTTACGATGGGATTTATGATTGCAAATGTCGTTGATCCACAAACAGGAGCCCAAAGTCCTTTAACCGGCGGATATTTATATACCTTTGCTTTGTTATTTCTTCTGACAGTGAACGGACATCACTTGTTACTTGATGGCATTTACTATAGCTATCAATACGTCCCAATCGATCAACTATCCGTTCCTTTTGGAGACGAACAAGTACTAAATCAAGCAGTATCAATTCTTGCAACGATGTTTATTGTTGCCGTGCAAATTGCATTTCCGATTGCAGGCTGTTTGTTCTTAGTTGATTTGGCTTTAGGGTTGGTTTCAAGAACCGTTCCGCAAATGAATGTGTTTGTTGTAGGGATGCCCTTAAAGATTCTAGTAGGGCTTCCACTCATTATGGTTTACATGGCTGTATTTATGATGATTGTCCAAAAGCTGTTTCAAGAAACAATCCTCGTAATGAGAACACTTCTTCAATTACTTGGGGGTGGGTAAGACCTTGTTGATAAAAATGAATCTGCAATTGTTTGCAGATGAAAAAACAGAGAAAGCCACACCCAAAAAAAGAGATGAAACGAGAAAAAAGGGGCAGGTACCAAAAAGTACAGATGTTAATACCTCTCTGATGATGCTCATTGTTTTTCTCTTTCTCTGGATGTACGGCGGAGAAATGATTGTCTCTATGTTCGCTGATATGCAGAGAGAGATGTTCACGAACTACTTGATTACGGAAGTTACAGCACAATCGGTTGCTGAGCTGTTTCTTACCATCTCAACTCAGGCGCTTTTGGCTGTTCTTCCAATTATGCTCCTAGCTGCCTTTGCTGGTTCATTTGGAAGCTTTATACAAGTAGGGGCCATGTTTACGACGGAACCATTAAAAGCAAAACTAAACAAATTAGATCCTATTAAAGGCTTTAAACGCATTTTTTCTGCTAGGTCACTTGTTGAGTTAGTGAAATCTGTATTAAAGATTTCGTTTGTTGGGGCAACGGTTGTTTTTATCATTTTGACTCATCTGGATGAGGTGCTTCTCTTGTCTCAGAAATCCATCACAGATGCGATGGGGGTGATCGGCTGGTTAACGGTCCTTATGGGGCTCGCTGTAGCGATCTTACTCATGATTCTCTCTATACCAGATTATATCTATCAGCGATTTGACCATGAGAAGCAAATTCGAATGTCAAAAAAAGATATCAAAGACGAGCATAAAAACATAGAGGGTGATCCTCGAATCAAATCAAAACGAAAACAAAAGCAGATGGAGCTTGCGATGCAGCGCATGATGCAGGAAATTCCGAATGCAGATGTGGTTATTACAAACCCTACGCACTTTGCTGTTGTATTAAAGTACGACGAACAGAAAGCAGAGGCGCCATATGTTGTGGCAAAAGGAGTAGACTTCTCTGCTCAACGTATTAAAAAGCGCGCCGGGGAGCATGGCATACCGATGGTTGAAAATCGAGTGCTTGCAAGGGCCCTTTATCATCAAACAGAGATCGGTCAGCAGGTGCCAACCGATTTGTTCAAATCAGTGGCTGAAGTATTAGCGTACGTGTATCGATTAAAAGAATCGCATAGCGCGAATAGTCATCTTAAAAACTAAGGAAGGGAGGCGTAACAAGTATGAAAGCAAAGGATTTAGCTGTATTGTTTGGAGTTATCTTAATTATCATCATGCTCATTATTCCACTTCCACCTCCCATACTTGATGTATTAATCATTTTTAATATTTCATTGTCCCTTTTAATTATTTTAGTGGCTATGAACACAACTGATTCACTGCAGTTTTCGATTTTTCCAACGTTGCTGCTGTTAATTACGCTGTTTCGCTTAGGTTTAAGTGTGTCTACCACTCGCTCCATTTTAGGGAATGCGGACGCTGGAAATGTCATTGATACCTTTGGAAACTTCGTAATCGGAGGGAATGCAGTTGTCGGGTTTGTAGTCTTTATCATCCTGGTTGTTATTCAATTTATCGTTATTACAAAAGGTGCGGAAAGGGTTTCTGAAGTGGGAGCCAGATTTACGCTCGATGCGATGCCTGGAAAGCAGATGAGTATTGATGCTGATTTAAATGCAGGGTTAATCTCTGATGCAGATGCGAAACAACGCCGTGAAAAAATTGAAAAAGAAGCAGACTTTTATGGATCAATGGATGGTGCAAGTAAGTTTGTTAAAGGGGATGCGATAGCTAGCATCATTATCGTGGCCATTAATATGATTGTTGGGCTAATTATCGGTATGATGCAAATGGGAATGGATTTAAATACTGCAGTTGTAACGTACACCCTACTAACAGTTGGTGACGGACTTGTTAGCCAGATACCGGCATTATTAATCTCTACAGCGACAGGAATTATCGTTACTAAGGCTGCTTCTGACGGCAGTTTAAGTAATGATATTACAAAACAAATTTTAGCTTATCCAAAATTATTATACGTTACAGCAGGGACGATCTTTTTATTAGGTGTCGCTACTCCCATTAGTAAAATCTTAACGTTTTCAATGGCTGGCTTACTTGCATTCGCAGGCTGGCGACTACATAACATACAAACACGTGAAACAAATCTGGAGCTCGCCCCAGATATACCTGAGGAAAGTGACTCTGAAGAAATGCGCTCTCCTGAAAATGTTGTCAATCTACTACAAATTGATCCAATTGAATTTGAATTTGGATATGGACTGATTCCACTTGCAGATGCGAACCAAGGTGGGGACCTACTCGACCGGGTTGTTATGATTCGCAGGCAAATGGCGATTGAGCTAGGGATGATTGTCCCGGTTATTCGTATTAGAGATAATATACAACTACAAGCGAATGAATACGTTATTAAAATTAAAGGCAATGAAATCGCTAAAGGGGAAGTTCTTCTAGATCACTATATGGCTATGAGTCCAGGGTTTGAAGATGATAGCATCGTAGGAATTGAAACGATTGAACCAGCCTTTGGTCTTTCGGCATTATGGATTGGTGAAGAAATGAAAGAACGAGCGGAAATGTCAGGCTACACGGTCGTTGATCCGCCATCCGTTGTTTCCACACATTTAACCGAGATTATTAAACGCCACGCTCATGAGCTTTTAGGCAGACAGGAAACGAGACAGCTGATTGATCACCTGAAAGAAACGTATCCGGTCCTTGTGGAGGAAACAACACCTTCCTTGTTATCCATTGGTGATGTTCAGCGTGTGCTAACCAATCTCTTAAAAGAACATGTGTCAATTCGTAACCTGCCAATGATTTTTGAGACACTAGCAGACTATGGTCAAATGACTAAAGATATGGACTTGCTAACGGAATATGTTCGTCAGTCATTATCAAGGCAAATCTCAACTCAGGTTTCCACTAAAAATGAGCCGCTGTACGTAGTAACCATGAGTGGAGCGGTAGAGAAGCTAATTGCTGATGCAGTTCAACAAACGGAGCATGGAGCCTTCTTATCAATGGATCCTGCTCATTCTCAAAAAATCTTAGATTCTGCAGTTGAAGAAACCAACCGGTTATCTCAAATGGGGCAGTCAGCCATTTTATTGTGTTCGCCTGCTGTCAGGATGTATGTAAGGCAGTTACTCGAAAGGTATCTACCAACAGTTCCAGTTCTCTCATATAACGAACTGGAAGTCGATATTGAAGTCCAAAGTGTCGGAGTGGTGAACGCAGAATGAAATTAAAAAAGTTTCAAGTAGAATCAATGCCTGAAGCCTTACAACAGATTAAGAATGAATTAGGTAGTGAGGCGGTTATTCTTCATACTAAGGAGATTTCAACAGGTGGATGGTTTGGTTTTTTTGCTAAAAAGAAACTAGAGGTAACAGCGGCGATTGATCCAGCTAAAGCTGCTATTGCTCCAAAACGACCACAACCGTCCCTACAGCAATCACAAAAAGAAATCGTGTCTAATCAGGTGCCGATCCCCCGCGTACAGTCATTGTCGTCATCATCTCAACTTGAGGCGCCTGTACTTATTAGACAGATTGACGATGAACTCGGTCTTCATGGGGTGGAAGAATCCATACGTGAGGAATTAAAAGAGGATGCATTTGGATTCTGGTATAGCCAGGAGAAGAAAAACCGAACGCCATCTGCAGTCATTACGTTTACGAGACAATGGTTAAAAAGGCGTTTGCAGAACGTGACGATCGGTCACTCGCTTTTTGATAAGAAATACATGATTTTCGCTGGTCCGACTGGAGTGGGGAAAACCACAACGATTGCCAAGCTAGCAGCAGAAGCTTCAATCAAACATGGAAAAAAAGTAGCGATCTTAACGACCGATACGTATCGTATTGCGGCGATTGATCAATTAAAGACGTATGCTTCGATCTTAAACGTCCCGATTGAAGTAGCTTATTCTTTGGAAGATTTTCATGCGGCGATGGATCAATTCGAAGCGTATGATGTGGTATTAGTTGATACGGCAGGACGTAATTTCACACATGACTTTTATTTAAAAGAATTGCAGAAGACGATTCATCTATCAGAAGAAGCCTCCTTATACGTTGTTTTAGCGCTCACATCTAAATATTCGGATATGGTAGCGGTGCTTGACCAATTTAAACAGCTGTCTGTTCGCCAAGTGATCTTCACAAAGAAAGATGAAACAAATAGCTATGGTGCACTTATCAACGTGTGTTTAAACGAGGGAATCGGAATTGCTTATCTGACGAATGGGCAAAATGTTCCGGACGATGTGCTCCCTGCTAGTGTTGATCATATTGTAGAAGCCGTTTTGGAAGGAATGACACTCGATGGATCAAGCTGAAAGTTTAAGGCAATTGATGAACCAATCAAGTGAGGCACGAGTCATTGCAGTTGCGAGTGGCAAAGGTGGAGTTGGAAAGTCTAATTTATGTGTGAATGTCGCCATCAGTCTTCATTTAACCGGTGCACGAACAGTGATTTTAGATATGGACAGCGGAATGGGAAATGTTGATGTCATCATGGGTGTCCAGCAAGCCCATCACTTACTTGACATGATTAAGCTGCGACTAGCTGTTTGGGATGTCATTGAAACAACGTCATACGGTATCTCTTATATAGCAGGTGGCACAGGACTTAGTGAGATGGCTTCGTTTTCTCAAGATGATCTGTCTTACTTTCAACAGCAATTACAAACACTTGCTGGTCACTTTGATTATATATTTCTTGACTTAGGTGCAGGTGTAACAGAGGAGAGCTTAGAGCTGCTTTCTTCTGCAAATGATCTGTTTATTGTTACTACACCAGAACCTACAGCTTTAACGGATGCCTATAGCTTGTTAAAACAATTAGCACTATTGACTGATTTGCCACAAATCTATGCAATTGCCAACCAAACGGATTCGACTCGTGAAGGAGATCTAACACTTTCAAATTTATCTCACGTAACTAAGCGGTTTTTAAATATCGACTTACATAAACTCGGTATGGTACCGCATGATCGAACGGTTTCTAAGGCCGTTAAAGCACAAGTTCCATATACGGTTTTTCATAAGCAAGCGAAAGCGAGTGTAGCAACAAAGCAAATTGTTGATTCCTATCTTAAGCTAAGAGGAAACCTGAAGACACCAAATGAAGCTAAACCATTTTTTACACGTTTAGGCAAGTGGTTTAATGGTTCAAAGCTACGAAACAATCAAATGACGAATATAAAGAATAGATAGGAAGACTTAAACGATGAATCAAATTAGGGTGCTAGTAGTAGATGACTCTGCATTTATGCGTAAAGTCGTAACGGATATTTTACAAGCTGATTCTGAAATCTGTGTTGTAGGGACTGCAAGAAATGGTGAAGATGCAACAAGGAAAAATCTAAAGTTAGAACCAGATGTCATTACGATGGATGTGGAGATGCCTGTCTTGGACGGATTAGGTGCTCTAAAGCAAATCATGATCGAACGGCCAATTCCAGTTGTGATGTTAAGCAGTTTAACAAGTATTGGTGCACACACAACCATGCTCGCTATGGAGGCTGGTGCAGTTGACTTTGTTGCAAAAACAAGCGGTTCGATTTCCTTAGACTTATTTACCATCGCAGATCTTTTAAGAGAGAAGATTAAACTAGCGGCTCAGGCGAAAGTTAGGCAACCAATTGTGACAGAGCCTGTGCAACCTGTCTCTATGAAGCTCTCTTCTTTTCTTCATAGACCACAGGAAAGAAAACTAGTGGCTGTAGGGATATCAACTGGGGGGCCAAAGGCATTAAAGGATGTACTAACGAGAATTCCTAGAAACATTGCTGCGCCAATTGTTATTGTCCAGCACATGCCAGAAGGGTTTACAAAATCACTTGCTGATCGCTTAGATTCCTTAAGCGACATTCGTGTAGTAGAAGCAAGTGAAGGAGACGTATTAAAGAATGGAACAGCTTATATTGCACCGGGCGGGAAACATTTAAAGGTTAAAAAGGTAGGTAATCAGTGGATCTGTGCCTTATCAACTGATCCTGCTGTCAACGGTCACCGTCCATCTGTAGACGTTCTCTATCAATCAATCTCATTATTAAATGAAGCCGCTGTAATAGCCGTTGTCATGACAGGTATGGGGTCCGATGGTTCAGAAGGTCTGAAACAGCTAAAAACAAATCATTTATGCTATGCGATCGCTCAATCTGAAGAAACGAGTGTTGTCTATGGTATGCCAAAGATGGCCGTTCGTACAGGGAAAGTTGATCAGGTTGTTCACTTGCAAGATTTGGCGAATCAAATACTAGCTCATTGTTAGTTGGAGGGGTTGTTGACATGAAAAACTATGACTTTATTCATTCAACGCATCTAGATGTACTTCGAGAAATTGGAAATATAGGAGCAGGACATGCTGCCACTTCTTTGTCAGCTCTGTTAGGAAGAAAAATTGAAATGTCTATCCCAGAGGCGACCGTTATTCCGTTTGATCAACTTCCTGACCGTATGGGGGGATCAGAAAATGAAATAGCCGCGATCTTTACTACAGTCACTGGAGATACACCGGGAAGTGTTTATTTTTTCTCAGATGTAACGCAATCAAATACGGTGATTCATCAATTAACGCATCCTCTTTCTGAAGCTACTCATCAGGATCTTGCAGCTCAGTATGGTCAATCTGCTTTTTTGGAAGCAGGAAATATTGTGATTGGTTCGTATCTTTCCGCATTTGCTGATTTAACTGGTTTACAGGTTGCGCGAGGAGTACCAGATTTATCTGTAGATATGGCAGGAGCCATCATCAGTCATGGTTTAAGCCGGTTGTTAATTCAAAGTGATGTTGCAATTTGTATCGACACTCATATGAGAATTGATGGAGAAGCGACGACTAGAAATTTTGGTAGTATACTGCTTCTATTTGACCCGGATTCTTTTATTGTGCTGTTTAATGCCTTAGGAGTCGAGATCGATGAATGATGTGGTCACAATTGGAATGGCAGAGCTCTCATGTTCCAGTCATACAACTACGCTCAGAACCTCTGGATTGGGTTCATGTGTTGGCGTAATCATTTATCAAGAAGGGTCAACCTTCGCTGGGATGGCTCACATCATGCTTCCTTCTGTCACCATTTCAAGAAATCGGCAGCATAAAATCGGTAAATTCGCTGATGTAGCAATTCCGGAACTTGTAAGACTCCTTAAAGCAAAAGGAGCTTCAAGCTACCGTTTAAAAGCTAAAATTGCTGGAGGCGCGCAGATGTTTGCCTCAGCTGGAAATGAAATGATGCGAGTGGGCGAGAGAAATGTCATCGCTGTGAAAGAACAACTAAACGAGTTAAATATTCCATTAGTAGCTGAAGATACAGGTGGGAAAAATGGACGAACCATCAGCTTTGATCCAGCTACTCATGATTTAACCATTCGAACCGTCCACCTAGGAACAAAAGTGATCTAACGCTTGAATGTCGTTGTAAGAATTGAAATGGAGGTGCAGTAAATTGTTAAATGTAGGGATTAGTAAAGAAGAGAAAATGTGGGAAGATTGGTTTAATGACCGAAGTAGAGAGGCGTGTGACCATCTTGTAAGAATGTACCTGCCATTAGTGCAATTTCACGTACAACGTATTTCAATCGGTTTGCCTGGCAGCGTTCGTAAAGATGAACTCACAAGCCACGGTTTATATGGGTTACTGGATGCACTTGAAAAGTTTGATCCAAATCGCGATTTGAAATTTGATACGTATGCTTCGTTTAGAGTCCGTGGTGCAATTATTGATGGGTTACGTAAAGAAGACTGGTTATCACGTTCAATGAGAGAAAAGATTAAACGAGTAGAGGCGGCATCTGAGAAGCTTGAACAACAGGAAGGCAGATACGTGTCAAGTGCAGAGGTAGCAGAATTTCTACATATGGATGAATCAGATGTAGCTCAGATCATGGCTGAGCAATTTGTAGCAAATATTTTATCGATTGACGAGCCAACCCAAGAGGCTGAACGTCAGGAGTCTTTTGCTGCGACCATTGAAGATAAGCTAACTAAAACACCTGAAGCTTCATTAATTGAATCGGCAACAAAAGATGAACTTGCAGAGGTAATCGCAGGCCTCACAGAGAAAGAACAGCTTGTCATCAGTTTATTCTATTATGAAGAACTAACATTAACTGAAATTGGTCATATTTTAGAATTGTCAACTTCACGCATTTCACAGATACATTCAAAAGCCTTGTTTAAACTGCGTCAAGTAATGGAAAAACAAAATCGTTCGTACTCTTAAGGAGGCGTTTGACATGAGCTTTAAGCCAATTGAAGCGTTAGGGTCCTTATCTCATACATTTAAAGCAAGCAAAGCACAAACGCAGCTGCAACAAAGAGTACAGATGAACGAAGTGATGATGGCAGAGGCAGGAAAACAAGCTGAGCAGTTAGCAAGAAAACAAGCACAGGCTTCAGACTTTAAGAAAGAAGCCAGGTTTCAAGGGTCTGGTCAGTCTACTTACGGTAAAAAGAATTCAAAGAAGAAACAGAATAAAAAATCCTCTGCTAAAAGTCAGCACCCAACAAAGGGGACACATATCGATTATTCGATGTAAGGAGGAATGAACATGGCTGTAGCGCTAAGTATCCTTAGCATATGTTTAATTAGTTTTCTTTATCTCAGGGTCCAATCAACCGAACGAAAGCTGACAGAGCTTGAGACACGTTTAGAACATAGTGAACAAACGAGAGAAGAGATGGAGAAATCTCTTCTTGTTTTTGCAGAAGAAATGAAAAGTGGAAACGAACGAATTTTAAGCCAGGTCTCTGATACTAAACCGATGAATGAAAAATCGATTCCAAAGGGTCCCGTAGAAAGTAGCGAAACAGAATTATTACACAAAGACTATCAACCACCCTTGCCCCAAGTGGAACAGGTAGATACGTCTTATCAACCTTCTACACAGGCAACCATTATCACTTTAGAGAAGCAAGGTTTTTCTACGGCTGAGATTGCCAAACGATTGCACATGGGTAAAGGTGAAGTGGATTTAATCATCAAATTTCAACAAAATGCAAACTAGCAGTTGCAACAGCTAGTAACATATGGTACATTAATTAACGGTGTTTATTACACACGCCTCTGATTTTAGTGAGGGTGCTGCTTGTCAGTGTCACTAAAAGATGATGAGTGCGGAGGAAGACAAAAACCAATACAAGAGGAGGTGTTTGATGTGGCAGTTATCTCCATGAAACAATTGCTAGAGGCTGGTGTACACTTTGGTCACCAAACTCGTCGCTGGAATCCTAAAATGGATCGCTACATCTTCACAGAAAGAAACGGTATTTACATTATTGACCTTCAAAAGACGGTTAAGAAAGTTGAGCAAGCGTACAACTTCGTTCGCGATATCGCTGCTGACGGAGGAAAAATCCTTTTCGTTGGTACGAAAAAACAAGCTCAAGACTCAGTAAGAGACGAAGCACTTCGTTGTGGAATGTATTTCATTAACCAACGCTGGCTTGGTGGGACGTTAACGAACTTTGAAACCATTCAAAAGCGTATCAAACGTCTAAAAAACATTGAAAAAATGGAAGAGGACGGTACATTTGACGTTCTTCCTAAAAAAGAAGTTATCCTTCTAAACAAAGAAAAAGATCGTCTTGAGAAGTTCTTAGGCGGTATTAAAGATATGAAGGGTGTTCCTGACGCACTATTCGTCATTGACCCTCGTAAAGAACGTATTGCAATTGCTGAAGCTCACAAGTTGAACATCCCAATCGTTGCGATTGTTGATACAAACTGTGATCCAGATGAGATTGATTATGTAATCCCTGGTAACGACGATGCAATCCGCGCTGTTAAACTTCTAACTGGTAAAATGGCTGACGCTGTAATCGAAGCAACAGCTCATGAAGAGCAAGCAGAAGAAGAAGCGGAAGTTGAAGAAGAAACAACTACAGCTTAATCTCGTTTCCAAAAGGGTCGTAAGGGGGAAGCCCTTTACGACTCTTTTTGTTACGTTTGAATGAAAACATTTTGATCTATAATAATTAGGAGGCGTTCACATTATGGCAGTAACAGCTAGCATGGTAAAAGAATTGCGTGAAAAAACTGGCGCAGGTATGATGGATTGTAAAAAAGCATTAACAGAAACTAATGGTGACATGGAGAAAGCGATCGATTTTCTTCGTGAAAAAGGAATTGCAAGTGCTGCTAAGAAAGCAGATCGCGTAGCTGCAGAAGGACTAGCTACTGTTGTAACTGATGGAAACAAAGCAGTTATCATTGAAGTGAACTCTGAAACAGATTTCGTTGCTAAAAACGAAGGATTCCAAACGCTTGTTAAAGAGCTTGCTGAGCATCTTCTTGCAAAAGAACCTGCTACAGTTGAAGAAGCACTTGAGCAACCATTTAAAGATGGTAGCACAACCGTTCAAGAACACATTAATAGCGCAATCGCAAAAATCGGTGAAAAGCTTTCTCTTCGTCGTTTTGCAGTTGTTGCTAAAGAAGATGGAGACGTGTTTGGTGGATACCTTCACCAAGGCGGACGTATCGGTGTGTTAACGGTTCTTGGTAACTCATCCGATGAAGATCTTGCTAGAGACGTTGCAATGCACGTTGCAGCGATTCGTCCAACATATGTATCTCGTGATGAAGTAGAAGCGGAAGAGGTAAACCGTGAGCGCGAAGTACTTAAGCAACAAGCTCTTAACGAAGGCAAGCCTGAGAATATCGTTGAAAAAATGGTAGAAGGCCGTCTAAGCAAATACTTTGAGCAAGTTTGTCTTCTAGATCAGCCGTTTGTTAAAGATGGCGATCAAAAAGTTGGTAAATTCCTTGCTGCTAAAAACACAACAGCTAAATCGTTTGTTCGTTTTGAAGTAGGAGAAGGCATGGAAAAACGTGAAGAGAACTTCGCAGAAGAAGTTATGTCACAAGTAAACAAATAATATATGAAGAGGGACACCTACGTGTCCCTTTTTTCAAAGAAAAGACATAGACGGCGAGTGTTAAGTCGCTTTAAACTGATGGAGGGTAACGATGAACAAGTATAATCGAGTTGTGTTAAAGTTAAGTGGAGAAGCGTTAGCTGGCGAATTAGGATATGGAATTGACCCTAGTGTTATTCAATCAGTTGCCAAGCAAGTAAAAGAAATTGTAGAATTAGATGTTGAAGTTGCTATTGTTGTAGGTGGAGGAAACATCTGGCGTGGAATGGCAGGAAGTGCAAAAGGAATGGACCGTGCAACTGCTGACTATATGGGTATGCTAGCTACTGTTATGAATTCACTGGCCCTACAAGACAGCTTAGAGGATATTGAAGTACAATCTCGAGTACAAACATCAATTGAAATGCGCCAAGTGGCTGAGCCATACATCAGAAGAAAAGCGATCCGTCATCTTGAAAAGAAACGTGTAGTCATTTTCGCTGCAGGTACTGGGAATCCTTATTTCTCAACAGATACAACAGCGGCATTACGTGCAGCTGAAATTGAAGCAGAAGTCATTCTAATGGCTAAAAATAAAGTGGATGGTGTTTATAGTGCCGATCCATCTATTGATGAAAATGCTGTGAAGTACAAAGAAATTACATATATGGATGTGCTTAAAGAGGGTCTGGCAGTAATGGATTCTACAGCGTCATCCCTATGCATGGACAACGATATTCCATTAGTCGTATTCTCTATTCTTGAAGAAGGAAATATTAAACGAGCGGTTCTAAAAGAAGATATTGGAACCATTGTGAGGGGGACAAACGCATGACAACTGAAGTAAAACAACAAGCGTCTGAACGTATGACAAAAGCAATTGATTCATTGCGCAGAGAGCTCGCAAAACTTAGAGCAGGTCGCGCAAACCCGGCTATCTTAGACCGTGTAACAGTTGAATATTATGGTGCACTTACACCATTAAATCAACTTGCTACAATCTCAGTTCCAGAAGCTCGTTTATTAGTTATTCAGCCTTTTGATAAGTCTTCAATTGCTGATGTTGAGCGGGCTATTCTTAAGGCAGATCTTGGACTTACACCTTCTAATGATGGTCAAGTGATTCGTATTGCGATTCCTGCACTAACAGAAGAGCGTCGTCGTGATCTAGTGAAAATCGTCAAAAAATCTGCTGAGGATGCGAAAGTTGCGATCCGTAACATTCGTCGTGATGCAAATGACGATCTTAAGAAGCAACAAAAAGATGGCGAGCTTACAGAAGACGACCTAAGACAATCAACAGATGAAATTCAAAAGCTTACAGATCAATTTATTGCGATCTCAGATAAAGAAGCCGATCAAAAAGAACAAGAAGTTATGGAAGTGTGAGCGATTTCCATGTAAAATGAATCAAGAATAAGACCCTCTAACTCAGGGGGTTTTTTATTCTTAACGTTTTACGTTACTGTTAGATAGATGGAGGGCGCACGAATGCTTGAGATATTTTCAAAATGGAAAGCGAACTTAACATCAGCTGAATTACCTGATCAAGCAGAGGAAGGCAAGCTTCCGCAGCACATCGCCATCATCATGGACGGCAACGGTAGGTGGGCTAAGCAAAAAGGGTTACCTCGTATTGCTGGACATCGAGAAGGAATGAAGGTTGTTACCAAAATTGTTCGAGTAGCAAGTAACATGGGTATTGAGGTTTTAACACTTTACGCATTTTCTACAGAGAATTGGAAGAGGCCTAAAAAAGAGGTAGATTATTTACTTGGATTGCCTGAGCGTTATTTAAAAGCTGAACTACCGAAATTAATTGAAAACAATGTACAGGTTAGACTCATCGGAACAACCGATCATCTACCGGACCACACGTTGAGAGCAGTGGAAAAAGCAGTGAAGGACACGGAGTTTAATACAGGTATGATCTTAAACTTTGCCTTAAACTACGGAAGTCGTTTTGAAATGCTAGAAGCAATGAAAAGCATCGGAAGATTAATTGAAGAAGGCAAATTATCAGCCGATTCATTAACGGAAGAAACAATACATGCACACTTAATGACTTCACAATTAAATGATCCTGATCTATTAATTCGAACAAGTGGAGAAATCCGTTTGAGCAATTTTATGCTTTGGCAGCTTGCCTATAGTGAATTCTGGTTTACAGATGTATTATGGCCGGACTTTGGGGAACAGGACTTTGTGGAGGCCATTGCGGTATACCAGAAACGAAAACGCCGATATGGCGGGGTGTAAGCTTAAGGGGGCTGACTCAGTATGAAACAGCGTATTATAACGGGTGCTGGATTTGGCATCATTATGATTGCGATGATATTTTTAGGGGGAACTCTGTTTAACCTAGCTGTGAGTATTACAGCAACGATTGCGATGGTTGAACTGTTAAAAATGAAAAAAATGCAGGCCATGTCTATTACAGGTTTGACTGGTCTGCTTTCCATGTGGA
This sequence comes from Alkalihalobacillus sp. NPDC127517, assembly GCF_050276055.1. Classification (NCBI taxonomy): domain Bacteria; kingdom Bacillati; phylum Bacillota; class Bacilli; order Caryophanales; family Bacillaceae; genus Alkalihalobacillus; species Alkalihalobacillus sp. NPDC127517. The sequence continues at coordinate 57,433 of NZ_JBNNQX010000010.1, forward strand.
TATTATTAATACCGGCTGAATGGTTTGGGGCCATATTTCCATTCCCATTTACGAAAGTAGAACTGTTCATCTTTTTTATCTTAATTATGCTTATGCTAACTGTGTTAACAAAAAATACATTTACATTTGATGAAGTGGGATTCTTAGTTGTATCTTCTGTGTATGTTGGATTTGGGTTCCATTATCTAATGTTAACGAGAGACACCCCTATTATTGGCATGTCCCTTGTCTTTTTTGTTATCCTGTTAATCTGGACAACCGATTCAGCGGCTTACTTTGTTGGACGAGCTATTGGGAAAAATAAGCTGTGGCCAGATATTAGTCCGAATAAAACCATTGAAGGCTCGCTTGGTGGCGTTTTGTTCGCACTAATTATTGGAACCGTCATTTATTTTGTATTGCCAGATTTGTCGACATACATATCGTTTTTAACTGCATTTGGTATGATGCTGATCGCTTCTATATTTGGTCAAATTGGGGATCTCGTTGAATCGGCTCTAAAGAGACATTATTCGGTCAAAGATTCTGGAAATGTGTTGCCGGGTCATGGTGGGATCTTAGACCGCTTTGACAGCTTAATCTTTGTCCTTCCGATTCTGCACCTCATTCAACTAATTTAAGGATACACCAATAGAAAAAGCACAACTTGGAGAGTGATCATTTGAAGCACATTAGTTTATTAGGTTCAACTGGATCAATCGGAACACAAACATTAGATGTCATCAGATCAAATCCCGATCACTTTAAACTAGTTGCCTTATCAGCAGGATCGAATATTGAACTAGTTGCTAGTCAAATTCGCGAGTTTCATCCTTTACTTGTTAGTGTTAAAGGAGAAGAAGAAGCTCGGAAGCTAAAGCTCGAAGTAGGAGATTCCACGATCATTACCTCAGGGGAAGATGGTTTAATGGAAGTTGCCTGTCATCAAGATGCAGATGTTTTAGTTAATGCTGTCATTGGTAGTGTAGGTCTGAAACCAACACTTGCAGCTATTAAAGCTGGACGTGATATTGCCATTGCAAATAAAGAAACACTTGTAACAGCTGGTCATATTGTAACCACTGAAGCGAATAGACATGGAGTAGCACTTATTCCAGTGGATAGCGAGCATTCAGCAATATTCCAGGCATTAAATGGAGAAGATCCTACATCAATTGATCGTCTTATTGTTACCGCATCAGGTGGTAGTTTTCGGGAGCGGTCCCGTGATGAGCTTCAAGGTGTGACTGTAGGTGAAGCATTAGCCCATCCAAACTGGTCTATGGGAGCAAAAATTACAATTGACTCTGCGACCATGATGAATAAAGGATTAGAAGTCATTGAAGCTCATTGGCTATTTCAAATTCCATATGATCAAATTGAAGTTCTAATGCATAAAGAAAGTATCATACATTCTATGATTGAATTTCGCGATCGAAGTGTGATGGCTCAGCTAGGAACCGCTGATATGCGTTTACCTATCCAATATGCGTTAACGTATCCGGAGCGACTTGCACGTGAGACGGCAGAAAGGTTAAACTTGTGGGAACTAGGAAAGCTTCATTTTGGCAAATTAGATATGGAGCGTTATCGTTGCATGAAGTTTGCCTATGATGCCGGACGCGCTGCTGGTACAGTGCCAACCGTATTAAATGCTGCGAATGAAATAGCTGTCGCTGCATTTTTAAACAATCAAATCTCCTTTTTACAAATTGAAGATTTAATTGAAGCATCACTAGATCAGCATATTCGAATTTCTGAGCCTAGTTTAGATGAAATCTTAGAGGCTGACGCGCGAACAAGACAGTTTGTTCAATCAAAATTGTAACAAGAAAGGCGGAGAAGTTTAACATTGAATACATTACTTTCATTTCTGGTTATTTTCAGTGTACTTGTATTTGTTCATGAGTGGGGGCATTTGTACTTTGCTCAAAAAGCCGGAATTCTCTGCCGTGAGTTTGCAATTGGTATGGGTCCAAAGCTTTTCTCGTTCAAACGTGATGAAACCATTTATACTGTTCGTCTCCTTCCCATAGGTGGGTTTGTGCGAATGGCTGGGGAGGATCCGGAGCAAGTATCGATCAAACCAGGTTATGAAGTGGGACTAGTTCTGGACGCACAAGACAAAGTGACAAAGATTTATGTGAACAACAAGTCAAAGCATCCTGAAGCACAGGTGGTTCAGGTTGAACGAATTGATCTAGAACGAGAACTAGTGATTGAGGCGTTTAATGATGAGGATGAACTCATTACCTATCACGTTCACGAACGAGCGGATATCATTGAAGATGAAGTTCCGAATCAAATTGCCCCATATGATCGTCAATTTGGTTCAAAATCAGTCGGAAAACGATCTTTGGCTATTTTCGCAGGACCTTTAATGAATTTTGTATTAGCCTTTTTCTTATTTGTGATTGTTGCAGCCATTCAAGGCCTGCCAACACCTGAAGTAGCAGCTGTTGCTGAGGACTCAGGTGCAGAGGCGGCAGGAATTGAGCAAGGTGACGTCATCCAAAGTATTAATGGTGAAGACGTTTCTACTTGGAGACAGGTGACATCTATAATAGAAGATAACCCTAATTCTACGATTACTGTTGGGTTAGAGCGAGATGGACAAATGATTCAGCTTGATGCGAATACGATTTCAGTTGATCTAGGTCCCGAGCAAATTGGTCAATTAGGTGTAGGCCCAGTTATAAAACAAGATTTTGGTGCAGCAATTTTAGAAGGGTTTATTAAACCATACGAAGTCGTTATATCTATTTTTAAAACGCTTGGTACAATCATTACGGGTCAATTTTCACTAGATTATATTGCTGGTCCAGTTGGCATTTATAATATTACTGGAGAAGCAGCGTCACTAGGTATTCTTACATTGATTAATTTTGCTGCAATGTTAAGTATGAACCTTGGGATCGTAAATCTATTGCCCATTCCAGCTATGGATGGAGGCCGACTTGTTTTCCTAGGCTATGAGGCTTTAAGAGGAAAACCAGTTGATCCTCAAAAAGAAGGAATGATTCAATTTGTTGGATTTGCCTTTTTGATGCTTCTTATGATTGTAGTCACGTGGAACGACATTAGTAAATTGTTTATGTAGAGATCATTCCTAGAAGGGAAATAAGGATTATGAGACAAAAAACATTTTTGTTACCAACATTACGCGATATACCTTCCGATGCGGATGTGAAAAGTCATCAACTGATGCTTCGTGCAGGGATGATGAGACAGAATGCTGCTGGGGTATACACGTATTTACCGCTTGCAAAACGAGTCATATCAAAAGTAGAAGCGATTGTTCGTGAAGAACTTGAAGCGATTGATGTGCAGGAGTTAACTCTTCCAAGCTTACATCCATCTGAGTTATGGCAGGAGACTGGAAGATGGGACAAAATGGGAGATGAGCTTATTCGTCTGAAAGACCGTCATGGACGAGACTTTGCGCTCGGACCAACTCATGAAGAAGTCATCACAAGCATTATTCGTGATGCCATTGGTTCTTACAAAAAGCTTCCATTAAACGTGTTTCAGATCCAAACGAAGTTCCGGGATGAACGCAGACCGAGATTTGGATTACTTCGAGGTCGTGAATTCATTATGAAGGATGCTTATTCCTTCCATGATACAGAAGAAAGTCTTGATGAGACCTATCAAGCAATGTATCAGGCATATGAACGAATTTTTACTAGAGTAGGATTAACATTTAGAGCTGTTATTGCCGATTCTGGTGCCATGGGTGGTAAGGACACATTTGAATTTATGGCACTGGCTGAGGTTGGTGAGGATACAATCGCCTATTCAGATACATCAAGTTACGCTGCCAATATAGAGATGGCAGCTGTACAAGCGGGAACCGCAGAAGATTCAAATCCGTCGGTTCAATTTCTTCCAGTTAGAGCAGATGACGAGATTATTGTTCTTTTAGTGGGAGCAAATCATGAATTAAATGAAGTGAAGTCCTTACATGAACTTCATGTGAAGTCTCTTTCTATTCTTAATGATCAAGAGGTACAAGAAACGTTTAATGTTGAAAAAGGATCATTATCTACTCAACATGTGGATGGATACAGAGTGATATCCGATCAGTCCCTTCAAGGTGCCACGTCATTTATGGTACAAAGCACTGGCACTACAGTAGAGTTTGCTGAATTTACCATTGACTCGTACGCAGATTTACGAATGATTGAAGAGGGAGATGCTTCACCTGATGGTCAAGGAACGATTCAGTTTGCTAGAGGGATTGAAATCGGACAAGTATTTAAGCTTGGAACATTCTATTCAGAATCAATGGGAGCTTCCTTCCTAGATCAAAATGGACGAGCAAATCCATATAAAATGGGCTGTTACGGTATTGGGATCTCAAGAACAGTGGCTGCGATTATTGAACAGCATAATGATGAGAATGGAATTGTTTGGCCAGCTGCAGTGGCGCCATTTGATTTACATTTATTAACGTTAAACTCAAAAAATGAAGAACAGGCTGAACTATCAGAGAAGCTTTATACTTCTTTGAAACAATCAGGCTGGGATGTTCTATTCGATGATCGTCCAGAACGAGCAGGAGTTAAGTTCAAGGATGCAGACTTGATTGGATTACCAATTCGAGTATCTGTAGGCAAACGAGCTTCTGAGGGAGTTGTAGAAGTGAAGGTACGTTCAACTGGTGAATCAGAAGACGTACACATTGATAATCTTGCAGACTTGATTCAAAGCAAACTGCAGGAACTCTCAAACGTATAAATGGTTTGGGCTGATCCAATCTTTTGCATCAGCCCTTTTTTTATTGACCACATTAGAGGGGGTGCCAGAAATCGATCAAGAAAAACAAACACGACAAGAACGGCTTCAACTGTTATTGACGCAATTACAAATACCTGAAGATCTTATAACTAGTTATTTTGCTGATGGCTTTATCCAAAAGCTAGTGATCTCAAAAGAAAAGAAAAGCTGGCACTTTCATATTTCATTACCAAACTTAGTACCAGCATCCGTTTATCAGTTGTTTGAAGATAGACTTTCTCAAACATTTAAGCATATTGCAACAGTTACTCATAGCTTCTCCTATCAGTCATCTACACCAACCGAATCCGTTTGGTTAGGTTACTGGCCAATGATTGCAGCAACGGTTACCGATGTTTCAGATTCCTTGCGAAATCTACTCAAGAACCAAACGCCCAATTATGATGGACGAACTGTAACCATTCAAGTGCGAAACGAAACAGAGGCTACTGCTTTAAAGCGGAAGCTAGCAGATCCACTTAATGAATGTCTGAATCGATTTGGTTTACGGGATGTGTTACTGGAAGCAACATATCAAGAATCCACAAAAGCATTTGAACAATTTGTTAAGAATCGTGAAGAAGAGGATCATTCTAAAGTAGTAGAAGCCATGATTGAGAAGAAGAAAGCAGAAGAACAAGTGGCGAATGAGCTTCAAGGAAAACCGCTTATGCTTGGATATCCAATCAAGGATGACGCGACTCCAATTGAAGGAATCGTGGATGAAGAACGCCGAATTACAGTCCAGGGGTATGTGTTTGCCGCGGAAATACGTGAGCTACGAAGTGGGCGTTCTTTATTAACCTTTAAAATCACGGATTATACAGACTCGATTCTCGTAAAAATCTTCTCGCGTGATAAAGAAGATCTTCCTCTACTTGGCGCTGTGAAAAAAGGGATGTGGTTAAAGGTTCGTGGAGGGATTCAAAACGATACCTTTGTTCGTGATCTTGTGATGATCGCAAACGACATTAACCAAATTCAGCCTGATGTTATCGTCGATCAAGCAGAAGAAAAAAGAGTGGAGCTTCACCTGCACTCATCAATGAGTCAGATGGATGGCATGACATCAGTAGGTAGATATGTAGAACAAGCCGCTGCATGGGGTCATAAAGCAATGGCTATTACAGATCATGGTGTAGCGCAGGCCTTTCCAGAGGCTTACTCAGCTAGTAAAAAACATGGTGTAAAAATTTTGTTTGGACTTGAAGCGAACCTGGTTGATGATGGCGTGCCAATTGCTTATAACGAGCAAAGGCTAGATCTTGAAACAGCGGAATATGTTGTGTTTGACGTTGAGACCACCGGTTTATCTGCAGTTTATAACACGATCATTGAACTCGCAGCCGTTAAAATAAAAGATGGGGAAATTATTGACCGGTTTGAATCATTCGCCGATCCACATGAACCCCTGAGTAACACTATTATGAACTTAACAGGAATTACTGATGACATGGTGCGCGGGCAGCCTGAAGTGGAAGATGTCTTAAAGGACTTTTATGAATTTGCTAAAGGCTCTGTCCTCGTAGCGCACAATGCAAGCTTTGACATTGGCTTCTTAAATGTAGGCTATAAAAAGCTAGGTATGGGCGAAGTGCAGCATCCAGTCATAGACACCCTGGAGTTAGGACGTTTTCTTTACCCAGAGCTAAAGAACCATCGTCTAAATACATTATGTAAGAAATTTGATATCGAGCTAGTGAGTCATCACCGTGCTATTTACGATGCGGAAGCTACAGGCTACTTGCTTTGGAAGATGATAAAAGACTCGCGTGAAAAAGAAATTTATTCACATGATGAAATTAATCAGCACATGGGACAAGGGAATTTTCATCGCCAAAGACCGTTTCATTGCACCATTCTTGTGACTTCACAAGAAGGTTTAAAGAATTTATACAAGCTTATCAGTATTTCACATGTTGATTATTTCTTTAGAAACCCACGAATCCCGCGGTCTCAATTGACGAAGCATCGTAATGGCCTAATCATTGGCTCTGCATGTGATAAGGGTGAAGTGTTTGAAGGAATGATGCAAAAGTCAGCGGATGAAGTCGAAAGCATTGCCGCTTTTTATGATTATTTAGAAGTACAGCCACCGTCTAATTATGCGCATCTCATTGAACGTGAGCTTGTAAAGAATGAAGACGCCCTTCATGAAATTATTAAGAACATTGTTGACTTAGGTGAAAAACTTGGAAAACCAGTTGTTGCAACTGGAAATGTTCATTACTTGCAGAGGGAAGATCACATTAACCGAAAAATTCTCATTGCCTCCCAAGGTGGTGCGAATCCATTAAATCGTCAAGAGCTGCCAGAGGTTCATTTCAGAACAACAGATGAGATGCTTAAGTTATTTTCTTTTTTAGGCGAAGAAACAGCCAAAGAGATTGTTGTAACTCAGACAAATGCCATTGCGGATTTAGTTGAAGACGGGATTCAGCCAGTTCCTGATGATTTATATGCGCCTAAAATTGAGGGAGCAGATGAAGAAATCAGAAAGATGAGCTATGACATGGCGAAAAGCATCTACGGAGAAGAGCTTCCCGAAATTGTTACAGCAAGACTCGAGAAAGAGCTTAAAAGTATTATTGGACACGGTTTTGCGGTTATTTATTTAATCTCGCACAAACTCGTGAAAAAATCATTAATCGATGGGTACCTTGTTGGTTCAAGGGGGTCCGTCGGATCTTCACTTGTTGCGACAATGACGGAAATTACAGAGGTTAATCCATTAGCTCCACATTATGTGTGCCCATCCTGCTGCCACTCTGAATTCTTTGATGATGGTAGTGTTGCTTCTGGTTTTGACTTAAAGGATAAGGATTGTCCACACTGCAATGTGCCTTACGTGAAGGATGGACAAGACATCCCGTTTGAAACATTCTTAGGATTTAAAGGAGATAAGGTTCCCGATATTGACTTAAACTTCTCTGGAAGCTATCAGCCTCGGGCTCACCAATACACAAAAGAATTGTTCGGTGAAGAATATGTGTATAGAGCTGGAACCATCGGTACGGTAGCTGAAAAAACAGCATACGGTTATGTGAAAGGTTATCAAAGTGATCATGATTTAATGATGCGTGGTGCAGAGATTGATCGATTAGTATCCGGGACTACTGGAGTGAAACGAACAACCGGTCAGCATCCAGGTGGAATCATTGTTGTACCAGATTATATGGATATTCATGATTTCAGTCCGATTCAGTTCCCGGCTGATGATAAGAATTCTGAATGGAAAACCACTCATTTTGATTTCCACTCAATTCATGATAACCTGCTAAAGCTCGATATTTTAGGGCATGATGATCCGACCGTGATTCGGATGCTCCAGGATTTAAGTGGGATTGATCCAAAAACGATCCCAACGGATGATCCGGAAGTGATGAAGATCTTTAGTGGTCCAGATGTTCTTGGTGTAGACGAGGAACAAATTATGTGTAAGACAGGTACGCTTGGCATTCCGGAGTTTGGAACACGTTTTGTAAGGCAAATGCTTGAGGAAACAAAGCCAAGTACGTTTTCAGAGCTGGTTCAGATCTCAGGACTGTCGCACGGCACAGACGTATGGTTAAACAATGCCAATGAATTAATTTATAACGGTACGTGTGAATTAAAAGACGTAATTGGCTGTCGTGATGATATAATGGTGTATTTAATTTATAAGGGACTTGATTCTTCTTTAGCCTTTAAGATTATGGAGTTTGTTCGTAAAGGGAAAGGTCTTCAACCTGAATGGATTGAAGAAATGAAAAAGAACAATGTACCTGACTGGTATATTCAATCTTGTCTAAAGATAAAGTACATGTTCCCTAAAGCCCACGCAGCAGCCTATGTTCTTATGGCTGTTCGTATCGCCTATTTCAAAGTGCATCATCCGATTCTTTATTATGCTTCTTATTTTACCGTTCGTGCGGACGACTTCGATATGGATACAATGATAAAAGGTTCTACGGCGATCCGTGCACAGATTGATGAGATCAATAAAAAAGGACTCGATGCAGCTCCAAAAGAAAAAGCAGTACTAACAGTACTAGAGCTGGCACTCGAAATGTGTGAGCGGGGCTTCTCGTTCCAAAAAGCAGACTTATATCGATCATCAGCAGATGAATTTATCGTTGATGGTATGACTCTGCTTCCTCCTTTTAATTCATTAACTGGAGTTGGAACAAACGCCGCGCATAATATTGTACGAGCAAGAGGAGAAAGAGAATTTCTTTCTAAGGAAGATCTGCAGCAACGTGGGAAGCTAACAAAAACAGTGGTTGAGAACTTAGATGAACATGGCTGTCTTGAAGGACTGCCCGATTCAAACCAGCTTTCTCTCTTCTAGAGAGGGGCTTCCCTTCGGTTGCAAAAGCACCATGAGTATGCTAATCTTGATATGGTAATACTTAGAATACGTTCGGAGGAGAGTGGGGCAACCCACTCTTTCATTTTTGTGCTGCTTCATTTATAAAACGAAACGAATGATTCAATAGATAGAACGTTAGGAGGGTAAAGCTTGAGCAAGAATGTCACATCTATTACAGAAAGCCTAGTGACACCAATTTTAGCTGAACTCAATCTTGAACTCGTTGATATCGAGTACAAGAAAGAGGGGCCTAATTGGTTTTTACGTGTGTTTATAGATTCCGATTCAGGCATTGATTTAGATGATTGTGGAACTGTGAGTGAGCGTTTAAGTGAAGAGTTAGACCGTACGGATCCGATTGTGGAGGCGTACTTTTTAGAAGTATCCTCACCTGGTGCAGAACGGCCATTAAAGAAAGCGTCTGACTTACAAAAAGCAGTTGGAAAATACATTGCTATCTCAACCTATGAACCGGTTGAAGGACAAAAAGGGTTTGAAGGCACACTACAATCATTTGATGGAGAGACGGTAACAATTGAAATCACCATTAAAACGAGAAAAAAAGTGTTTGAAATCCCATATAATAAAGTCGCTAATGCGCGTTTAGCCATTCAGTTTTAAGAAAGGCCCAAGTTTGAAAGGGGGAATAAACCATGAATACTGAATTTATGGAAGCATTATCTACGCTAGAGCACGACAAGGGAATCAAAAAGGACATTATCATTGAGGCCATTGAAGCTGCTCTCATTTCTGGATATAAACGTAACTTTAACCAAGCGCAAAACGTTCGTGTTGACGTGAACCGTGATAACGGTAGCATCCGTGTTTTTGCGAGAAAAGTAGTTGTTGAGGAAGTATTTGATGCACGTTTAGAGATTACCTTAGATGAGGCACACCAAATGAATCCGAACTATGCGTTAGACGACATCATTGAAATCGAAGTGACTCCAAAGGACTTTGGACGAATTGCTGCGCAAACTGCAAAGCAGGTAGTCACGCAACGCGTACGTGAAGCTGAGCGCGGAATTATCTATTCTGATTTTATAGACCGCGAAGAAGACATTATGACGGGAATTGTTCAACGTCAGGACCATCGATTCATTTATGTGGATCTTGGTAAAGTAGAGGCACTTCTGCCGCTTAATGAACAAATGCCTAATGAGTCTTACAAGCATAACGACCGTATGAAGGCGTTTATCACTAAGGTAGAAAAAACGACAAAAGGACCTCAAATTCTTATTTCAAGAACGCACCCTGGTCTATTAAAGCGTTTGTTTGAACTTGAAGTTCCGGAAATCTATGACGGTACCGTTGAAATCAAATCCGTTTCACGTGAAGCTGGCGATCGTTCTAAGATTGCTGTTCATTCTGATAACCCAGAAGTGGATCCGGTTGGAGCATGTGTAGGACCTCGTGGTCAGCGTGTACAAACGATTGTGAATGAATTAAAAGGTGAAAAGATTGATATCGTTAAATGGTCTGAGGATCCTGTTGAATATGTAGCAAATGCGCTTAGCCCGTCAAAAGTTGTTCGTGTAAACGTCAACGAAGCTGACAAAATGACTCAGGTAATTGTGCCCGATTATCAATTATCACTTGCTATCGGGAAACGTGGACAAAATGCTCGTCTAGCGGCAAAGCTTACGGGATGGAAAATTGATATTAAAAGTGAGTCAGAGGCTGAAGAGTCAGGTTTGTTAGAACAAAAGAACTTTGAGCCAGTTCCAGAACGTGATGAACAAACGTTTTTAGAATCAACTGATTATACTTCTGATGAACGGGAATAAGAGTTAAGAAGGAGATGGATCGGTGACTCAGCGTAAGATTCCTCTTAGAAAATGTGTTGTATCCAATGAGATGAAACCGAAGAGTGAACTCATTCGTATTGTTCGCTCTAAAGAAGGGGACGTCTCTCTTGACCCTACTGGTAAAAAGAATGGCCGCGGTGCATATTTAACGAATGAAGAAGAGATCTTTTTACTTGCTAAGAAAAAAGATGCTCTCTCTAGGCATTTAAATGTGACCGTAACCCCTGAAATATACGATGAACTACTTGCTTCACGTCCCAAAGGGAAAAGTGGACTATGAGTAATCAAGATCAAAAGTGGATCTCTCTCCTTGGACTTGCTGCAAGAGCTCGTGAAATTGTAACTGGTGAAGAGATGGTTTTACAAGACGTTCGTAAAAAGCGTGTGTGTCTTGTACTGCTTGCCGCAGATGCATCAGAATCAACGGCTAAGAAAGTAAAAGATAAATGTAGCCATTATCAGATTCCAGTTAAACAAGTGGCAGACCGAACCACTCTCGGTTCAGCTATAGGGAAAGCAGAGCGTGTAGTCATTGGTATTAAAAACAGGGGATTTGCTGCAAAAATAACCGAATTATTGGACCAATGAATGTGGAGGTAAGTATATGAAAAAAATGAGAATATATGAATATGCCAAAGAACATAATTTACAAAGCAAGCAACTAATTGATCAATTAAAAGGTATGGGTGTGGAGGTTTCAAATCATATGTCTGTAGTTGACGAAGATACATTAAAAAAAGCCTCTAACCAAGGAGCACAATCAAAACCGGCGAATTCAGCGCCAAAGCAACAAAACCGTCCGAGCACAGAAAGTAAAGGGCAGGGTGGACAGACTTCAAATAAGCCAGCGGCTAAGAAACAAGGCGGAGCGCAGCGACCAAATCAACAAAATCGCAATCAACCTCAAAACCGTAACAATCATAACAACCGTAACCGTAATCGGAATAACAATCAACGCAATCGTAGTCAGCAACCTGTTAAACAGATGCCACTACCGGAGAAAATTACGTTTACAGGTTCGCTATCTGTTAGTGAACTGGCAAAAGAGCTTCACCGTGAGGCTTCTGAAATCATTAAAAAGCTAATGGGTCTTGGTGTAATGGCAACAATTAACCAAGAACTTGATAAAGATACAATCGAATTGATTGCAACAGACTATGGTGTTGAAGCGGAAGAAATCATTCCAGTGGACGAACTGGATATTGATAACTACAATGCTGAAGATACGTCTGAAGAACTTCAAGAACGTCCTCCAGTTGTGACGATTATGGGTCACGTTGACCATGGTAAAACAACACTTCTTGATTCGATTCGTAATACAAAGGTAACGGCTGGAGAAGCTGGTGGAATCACTCAGCATATCGGTGCATATCAAGTTGAAACAAACGGCAAAAAGGTTACATTCCTTGATACTCCGGGTCACGCTGCATTTACAACCATGCGCGCACGTGGTGCTCAAGTGACGGATATTACTATTCTTGTTGTAGCAGCAGATGACGGTGTAATGCCTCAAACAAAAGAAGCAATTAGCCATGCGAAAGCAGCTGGTGTACCAATCATCGTAGCAGTGAATAAAGTGGATAAAGAAGCGGCAAATCCTGACCGTGTTATGCAAGAATTAACAGAGTATCAGTTAGTTCCTGAAGCATGGGGCGGGGAAACTATCTTTGTAAACGTATCTGCAATCAATGGTACAGGAATTGATGAGCTTCTTGAGATGATTCTGCTTGTGTCTGAAGTAGAAGAATTAAAAGCGAATCCAAATAAGCTTGCTGTAGGTTCTGTTGTTGAGGCACAGCTTGATAAAGGCCGTGGACCAGTTGCTACACTACTTGTGCAAGCAGGTACTCTCAACGTTGGGGATCCACTTGTTGTAGGGAATACGTTTGGTCGTGTTCGTGCGCTTGTAAATGATCTTGGTCGCAGAGTGAAGTCTGTTGGACCATCGACGCCAGTTGAAATTACTGGATTAAACGATGTCCCTCAAGCAGGAGATCAATTCCAGGCATTTAAAGATGAGAAAAAAGCTCGTCAAATTGGGGAAGCTAGAAATGCGCGTCATCGTGATGAAACACGTACTGAAACATCACGCGTATCTTTAGATGACCTGTTTAACCAGATCCAACAAGGGGAAGTTAAAGATATAAACATCATTATTAAAGGTGATGTTCAAGGTTCTGTAGAGGCTATGCGAGGATCTCTTGAGAAGATTGAAGTTGAAGGTGTGAAAGTAAACATTATTCACACAGGTGTTGGAGCGATTGCTGAATCAGATATTATTTTAGCGTCTGCATCGAATGCGATTGTCATTGGCTTTAACGTTCGTCCGGATGTAAATGCGAAACGTACGGCTGAAGTTGAAAAAGTCGACATTCGTCTTCACCGTGTTATCTATAATGCGATTGATGAGATTGAATCAGCAATGAAGGGAATGCTTGATCCTGAGTATGAAGAAAAAGTAATCGGTCAAGTTGAAATCCGCACAACCTTTAAAGTATCTAAAATCGGTATGATTGCCGGTTCTTATGTGACTGATGGAAAGATTTCTCGCAACTCTACGGTCCGTTTAATTCGTGATGGTATCGTTATTTACGAGGGTGCAATCAATGCTTTGAAACGCTTTAAAGATGATGTGAAAGAAGTTGCAGCTGGTTACGAATGCGGAATCACGCTTGAGAACTTTAATGACATCAAAGAAGGCGACCAAATTGAAGCCTACGTTATGGAAGAAATCGTACGGAAATGATTATAGGTGCTGTCCGATGTGAACTTTTCATTTATGAGTCTGGTTCATTAAAAGCCAAGCGAGCAGTCATTAAAAGTTTGCTGACTCGCTTAGGACAGCGATACAATCTCTCTGTTTCCGAAACGGACTATCACGATTTGTGGCAGCGTTGTGAAATTGGCATTGTAGTTGTGTCCACCACCAAAAAACGGTGTGAGCAAGAGCTACAGAAAGCATTAGCGTTAATTGATGCAGATCCCGATTCAGAACGAACCCTAACAGAAATGGAATGGCTTTAGAAAGCATGAGGTGACTTATGAGTAAAGTTCGTGCAAACAAAGTAGCAGAACAAATGAAAAAAGAATTAAGTGATATCATGCTTCGTGGATTAAAGGATCCTCGAGTGAAGTTTGTGACGGTTACTGGTGTGGACGTAACAGGTGACCTTCAACAAGCAAAAGTGTTTATCACGGTTCTTGGAAGTGAAGAAGAAAAAGAAGCAACTTTAAAAGGCTTAAATAAAGCAAAAGGATTTTTACGCTCAGAGGTAGGAAAACGAATCCGCTTGCGTAAAACGCCTGAATTAGAATTTGAAATCGATTCGTCAATTGAGTACGGTAACCGAATTGAATCGTTGCTGTCAGACTTAAATCGAAACAATGATTCTAACTAAGTAGAAGGATAGCGGAGCGTAATGCTTCCTATCCTTTTTTTGCAGTCTACATTGTATGTTAAGGAGCGCGGATGCGAATGGTGCCAACAGGAATTCTACCACTTATTAAACCAGCAGGAATGACGTCACACGATTGTGTGTATCGTATTCGCAAGCTGTATCAAACAAAAAAAGTCGGGCATACTGGAACATTAGACCCTGCAGTAACCGGAGTGTTGCCCATCTGTATCGGCAGAGCTACAAAGGTCGCTGAATATATGTCGGATTTCGGAAAAACATATGAAGCTGAAGTGACTCTGGGCTTTTCCACAACAACAGAGGATGCAGAAGGAGAGATGGTTGAACAGAAGCCTGTTACCGACTCTTGGACAGAAGAGCAACTAAAAGAAACACTGTCTTCTTTTTTAGGTGAGCAAGTACAAACTCCTCCGATGTATTCAGCTGTAAAAGTAAATGGAAAACGATTATATGAGTATGCACGAGCCAATCAAACGGTTGAACGCCCGAAACGAACGATCACGATTCACTCAATTGAATTTGCAAGTGCAAGTAAGCTACATGAAGATACATATTCCATCCGTTTTACTGTAACGTGTAGTAAAGGAACGTATATCAGGACACTTGCTGTATCAATTGGTGAAGCCTTGGGCTACCCGGCACATATGTCAAAGCTTGTGCGTACAGCGTCAGGTCCTTTTGAGCTTTCGGAGTGTATAAGCTTAGAAGAGCTTGGCGAAATGGAGTTGGATACTAGATTGGATTGTCTTGTACCTTTTGAGCGTGCGTTAGAAGGGTGGAAAACAGTTCAAGTCCCTGCTCCTATAGAAGCAAGAATACGAAATGGCGCTGTTTTATCGGATGATGAACTAACGGTGTCCGAGCGTGTTGTGGTTTATTCAAAGTCAAATGAACTACTAGCAATCTATAAACCACATCCGGAGAAGCCAGGAAGAATGAAGCCTGAGAAAATTCTGTTCGATCCTGATGAGCAAGCACATAGAAAGGATAAGGAATGATGAAAACAATCTACCTAAGTCACCCCATTGATGATTCCAAAACCCTTTTTGCCCCTACTGTGTTTGCACTTGGATACTTTGATGGCGTTCATAAAGGTCATCAGCATGTGATTCGGCAAGCAGTATCATACGCCAAAGAGTATGGACTGGAATGTGCAGTTATGACATTTCATCCCCACCCTAAAGAAGTCTTAATGCAGCTCGAGCAGCCAATGCATTTTTTAACGCCACTCCCTGAAAAACTCGAGCGAATTGCCGAACTAGGTGTTGATCGCACGTATGTGGTAGAATTTAATCAATCATTTGCAAACCTGTTACCACAGGAATTTGTCGACCACTACTTAATGGCTTTAGGTGCTAAGCATGTCGTTGCGGGCTTTGATTTTACCTATGGAAAAAAAGGCAAAGGAACAATGGATACAATGCCTAATCATGCGCAGGGAAGATTCAGTAGTCTAGCTGTACCTAAGGTAGAAAGAGAAGGGATAAAAGTGAGTTCTACTGCATTGCGAGAGTTATTACAAGCGGGTAAAGTTGCAGACGTTAAGAAATTGTTAGGGGAGCCTTATCAGGTAAAAGGAACGGTTGAAGACGGAGAAAAGCGTGGACGTACTATTGGATATCCAACAGCCAATGTGAAGCTAAACCAGCGTTACATTATTCCGAAGACCGGGGTATATGTTGTTCAGGTTGAGGTACACAATAAGATGCATGTTGGTATGTGTAACGTTGGCTATAAACCAACGTTTCATAATGAAAAGCCTGATACTCCCTCTATTGAAGTGCATTTACTTGATTTTAACGAGCAAATTTATGGTGAAACCCTCACAATCATTTGGGTTGAACGTATTCGTGATGAAGTACGGTTTAATGGAATTGATGAGTTAAAGGCACAACTTGCCCTCGATAAAAAACAAACCGAAGAGATTGCACGAACAATCGATCGCTAGTTCTTACGCTTTACTCTTGCAATCTAAGGTGAAGCCATGTATAGTAATTGTTGTACTTATGTACAAAGCCGTTTCTTGGCAGGACGCTTCACCAACGTCTGCTAGGAATCCGGATATAATCTAAAGGAGGTGAATAGGATGGCATTATCACAAGAGCGTAAAAATGAGCTAATTGCTACATTTAAAACGCATGACACGGACACTGGTTCTCCAGAGGTTCAAGTGGCTATCCTTACAGAGCAAATCAACACACTTAATGAGCATTTACGTACTCATAAAAAGGATCACCATTCAAGACGTGGTCTTTTGAAAATGGTTGGTTCGCGTCGTAACTTATTAACGTACCTACGTAATAAAGACGTAACGCGCTACCGTGATCTAGTTGACAAGCTTGGCTTACGCCGATAAACATGACAAAAAGCGGGGACTTGTTCCCGCTTTTTTCTTGGTTAGATGTTAATTTGTAAAATCATAATTATGCTCATCACAGATGCTGGTCATACTAGGATGAGCGTCATTTATTCTGTGCAAGAGAGGAGTACGCGCAAATGGAACAAGGTAAACAAGAATTTTCAATGGAATGGGCAGGACGCACTTTGACAGTTGAAACGGGTCAACTTGCTAAGCAAGCAAACGGTGCAGTACTTGTTCGTTATGGAGACACTGCCGTACTATCTACAGCTACAGCGTCAAAGGAACCAAAGGATCTTCCTTTCTTCCCACTTACTGTGAACTATGAGGAACGCTTATATGCAGCTGGAAAAATCCCCGGTGGATTTATTAAACGAGAAGGTCGTCCAAGTGAGCGTGCTATACTTACAAGTCGCTTAATCGACCGTCCAATTAGACCGTTGTTTCCAGACGGCTTCCGTAATGAAGTACAAGTTATCAGTATTGTTATGAGTTCAGATTTAAATGCATCATCTGAGATGGCTGCTATGATCGGTTCTTCAATGGCTTTATCAATCTCTGATATACCTTTTGCAGGTCCAATTGCGGGTGTAACGATTGGTCGAATGGATGAAGAATTTATTATTAATCCTTCAACAGATCAATTAGCTAAAAGTGACTTAAACTTAGTAGTTGCTGGAACAAAAGAAGCCATTAACATGGTTGAAGCAGGAGCACAGGAGCTTTCTGAGGAATTAATGCTTGAAG
Source organism: Alkalihalobacillus sp. NPDC127517 (assembly GCF_050276055.1). Classification (NCBI taxonomy): domain Bacteria; kingdom Bacillati; phylum Bacillota; class Bacilli; order Caryophanales; family Bacillaceae; genus Alkalihalobacillus; species Alkalihalobacillus sp. NPDC127517. The sequence goes on from NZ_JBNNQX010000010.1 coordinate 74,872, forward strand.
CCATCATGTTTGGTCATGATGAAATCAAAAAGTTAATTGCTTTCCAAGAGAAAGTGGTTGCCGAAGTTGGTAAAGAGAAAAAAGAAGTCGTTCTACGTACAACGGATGCAGAGCTTGAAGCGAAGATTCGTGAAATGGCTGAGGCTGAGTTGAAACAAGCTGTTCAAGTTCAAGAAAAACATGCTCGTCAAGAAGCAATTGACGCAGTGATTAAAAAGACAATTGAACCGTTTGAAGATGACGAGGAAGTATCTATTTCTGAAGTAAAAGAAATTCTTCAAAAGTTTGTAAAAGAAGAAGTTAGACGCTTAATCACTGTAGAAAAAGTACGTCCAGATGGACGAGCTATTGATGAAATCCGCCCACTTTCTTCTCAGGTTAATTACTTAACAAGAACACACGGTTCGGGATTGTTTACACGTGGACAAACTCAAGCACTAAGTATTTGTACGTTGGGAGCATTAGGAGATGTACAAATTCTTGATGGTCTTGGTTTAGAAGAGTCTAAACGATTCATGCACCACTATAACTTCCCACAATTCAGCGTAGGTGAAACAGGTCCAATTCGTGCACCTGGCCGTCGTGAGATTGGGCATGGAGCATTAGGTGAGCGTGCGCTTGAAGCCGTTATCCCTTCTGAAGAGGACTTCCCGTACACGATTCGTTTAGTATCTGAAGTACTTGAGTCTAACGGTTCAACGTCACAGGCAAGTATTTGCGCAAGCACACTTGCAATGATGGATGCTGGGGTTCCAATTAAAGCACCTGTAGCCGGTATTGCCATGGGTCTAGTAAAACACGAAGAGCATGTTAGTGTTTTAACGGATATTCAAGGCATGGAAGATGCACTTGGAGACATGGACTTTAAAGTAGCGGGTACTAAAGACGGAATCACTGCTTTGCAAATGGATATTAAGATTTCAGGGATTGATCGTACGATTTTAGAAGAAGCACTTGCTCAAGCAAAACGCGGTCGTATGATTATTCTTGAAAACATGCTATCAGCCATCAGTGAGCACCGTACAGATCTTTCGGCATATGCTCCTAAGATTATGACGCTAAAAATTAATCCTGATAAGATTCGTGATGTGATTGGACCAAGTGGTAAGATAATTAATCAAATCATTGAAGAAACAGGCGTTAAGATTGATATCGAGCAAGATGGTACAGTCTACATTTCATCTACTGAAAAAGAGATGAACGATAAAGCACGTAAAATTATTGAGAATATTGTACGCGAAGTCCAACTTGGCGAGACATATCTTGGTAAAGTGAAACGAATTGAGAAATTCGGTGCCTTTGTTGAACTATTTAAAGGAAAAGACGGTTTAGTTCACATCTCTCAACTTGCTGAAGAACGAGTTGGTAAAGTAGAAGACGTTGTGAAAATGGGTGATGAGATCTTAGTACGTGTAACTGAGATTGATAACCAAGGGCGCGTGAACCTTTCTCGAAAAGTAATCTTAAAAGAAGAGAAAGAGAAACAAGCTGAAGCAAAACAATAAGTAACAAAACAAGAAGGACTGGATTTGTGCCAGTCTTTTTCGTATGTTCATCGTTCTACCTTGTCCTCCTCTTGCATACATTCGGTGTTGAGGAGGTTTTGTTATGAAAAAAGGTATCATGCATTGTGGATTAGTCATATTGTTGGTTCTTTTAACAGCTGGAGCATTACAAAATCCATTTTCACTTTCATATGTTGATGCAATTAGACAGACACAGGCAGAAGCCGTCTCGACCAAAGAGGACGCTCTTTATCAAGAGATAATAGAAGAAGCTAAGGCATATTCAATTCCTCCGGAGGATGCGAAAGTAGATAAAGTGTGGAAGGCTGTTCCTGGATTAAATGGTGTACAGGTTGACGTTCAAAAATCGTATGATAAGATGAAGGAACTTGGAGAATTTGATGCAAGTTTGCTTGTATTTAAAGAAGTTGAGCCTAACGTGCATTTAGATGACCTTCCTCCCTCTCCCATCTACCGAGGTAACGATCAAAAGCAAATGGTTAGCCTACTTGTAAACGTTGCTTGGGGAAATGAATACATTCCTGATATCTTAAAAACAATGAAACGTTACGATGTCCAGTCCACCTTTTTTCTGGACGGGTCGTGGGTTCATAATAATCCGAACGTAGCAAAAATGATCTATGAAGAAGGTCATGAAATAGGAAGCCATGCATACTCTCACCCAGATATGCAAACCATCTCAAAAGCAGAAATCATTGATCAGCTGGAGCGAACAAATGATGTCATTGATGCCACATTGGGCGTGACACCTAAGTGGTTTGCGCCACCGAGTGGAAGCTTTTCAGATACAGTTGTTGAAGAAGCATCAAAACAAGACATGCATACCATTTTATGGTCTGTTGATACGGTGGATTGGCGAAAACCACAACCACAGGAAATGGTTCAGCGAGTGCTTGGAAAAGTACATCCTGGTGCAATGATCTTAATGCATCCAACTGATTCATCAGCTAGAGGGTTAGAACAGCTGCTAGCAGGTATTAAAGAAAAAGGATTTGAAATTGGTACGGTGTCCGACTTGTTAGCTGAAACGCGAACAGAGTTTCCGAAGCCAACGGACAAAAGTAGGGGGTCAGAGATTGATACAGAAGATTGATTTACCAAATGGCGTTCGAATGATTGTAGAGCCACTCTCAACCGTTCGATCGGTTTCAATGGGCATTTGGGTTGGAGCAGGTTCTAGACATGAAACAGAGAAAGAGAATGGCTTGTCTCACTTGCTCGAGCATATGTTGTTTAAAGGAACAGAAACGAGAACACCGCATGATATCGCTGAAGCGTTTGACCAAATAGGTGGCCAGGTTAACGCGTTTACTTCAAAAGAATATACATGTTACTATGCAAAAGTACTTGATGAGCATGCAGGCATTGCTCTAGATGTATTGCAGGATATGTTCTTTCACTCCACATTTGATGAAGTTGAACTGGAAAAAGAAAAAAATGTTATTTTAGAAGAAATCCGCATGGTCGAGGATACACCAGATGACCTGGTTCACGAACTACTAAGTGAGGCGTGTTATGGGAATCATCCGTTAGCATATCCAATCTTAGGCACGGATGAGCGACTCGCATCATTTAAATCAGATGATCTACGCTCCTATATGAATCGTTACTACACAGGGGATTATGTAGTCATCTCTGTTGCTGGTAATGTGAATGATGAACTAATTGAGCAATTAAAAACAACGTTCTCTAAAGTGAAGCCAACTGATGCTACACTAAAAGAGAGTCATATTTTAACGGTTCCTGAGTTTGTACAAGAAAAAAGAATTCGTGCAAAAGATGCAGAGCAAGCCCATTTATGTATCGGATATGACGGCTTATCAATTGAAGATCCATCTATCTATTCATTAGTTCTTTTAAATAATACGTTTGGTGGAAGCATGAGTAGTCGCTTGTTCCAAGAAATCCGTGAAAAGAGAGGACTATGCTATTCTGTATTCTCCTATCACTCCTCCTTTTCTGATAGTGGATTATTAACCGTTTATGCAGGCACCGGAATCTCTCAATTAGACGAGCTCGTGGATGCTGTCCATCATACTACGGGAGAAATGGCATCTCACGGAATGTCTGCTAAAGAATTAAAAAACGGGAAAGAACAGCTTAAAGGAAGCTTAATGCTTAGCTTAGAGAGTACAAACAGTCGAATGAGCCGTAATGGAAAAAACGAGCTTATGCTTGGAAATCATAAGTCCCTTGACGAAATGTTAGAAGAAATCAATCGTGTCACACTCGATTCTGTGAATGAGTTGGCTACGCACATTTTAACTTCCAAACCTGCTATATCTCTTGTTAGTACAACAGGTGAATGGCCACAAGCATTAAAGGGGTAACAACAAAGATCAGTCCACATTTGGACTGGTCTTTTTTTGGTTGGCATCTCATAGGGTATACAAACAAACGTTGTGAGGGGAGAGGTGAAGATGAGGCTTAGTGAAATTTCAAGTAAAGAAATTGTAGACTACCAAAAAGGGGAACGGTTAGGTGTTTTAGGGCAGACGGATCTTTTAATTAATGAAGAAACTGGTGAGATTACAGCATTTATGATCCCTACTTCACGGTGGTTTCAATTTGGAAAAAAGGAACAGGTTGTGACCGTTTATTGGCAACAAATAAAGAAGATTGGGGAAGACATGATTATCATTGATGTTGGATCCGTACCAACATAACGCAATTACTTGAATAGGTGAACATGTGCCATTTGGGAGGAACCCCAGGTGGCACATTTTTTCATTTCAGAAGGATTCACTGATTAGGGCTCCCTACATATGATGAATGCAGATAACTGAACTAGACATAAGTCAATATGTGCAGGCATAGAGACTGGTGGCATTATTCAAAAAGGAGGGTTTGTGTGTTAACAGATAAACATATTTTATTAATAGGCGGAGACGCCAGACATTTAGAGATTATTCGTACATTATCTACATTAGACGCAAAAATTTCGCTCGCCGGCTTTGAGCAGCTGGATGACGGGTTTATAGGAGCTTCAAAAATTATATTAGATGACCTCGATTGGACAACGGTTGATGCCATTATTTTGCCCGTCAGCGGTATGAGTGCTGATGGTTGGATTGAGACGGTTTTTTCTAATGAAACACTCTCACTGACGCTTGACCAGCTTGAAAAAACGCCAACGCATTGTACGATCTATACGGGCATAAGCAATGATTTTTTGGATCAACTTCATCAAAAAGCCAAGCGCCCTCTTGTACGATTAATGGAGCGTGATGACGTGGCTATCTTTAATTCAATTCCTACTGCTGAAGGGGCTTTAATGATGGCAATTCAACATACTGATTTTACAATTCACGGTGCAAATGTGGCCGTTCTTGGATTAGGTAGAATCGGCATGACCATTGCTAGAAGTTTTGATGCGGTTGGAGCGAATGTAAAGGTAGGGGCACATGATTCTGCCTTACTTGCACGAATAAGCGAGATGGGATTAAAACCATTTCATACAAAACATATCTTAACAGAATTAAGAGATGTTGATATTTGTATAAACACCATTCCTTCGCGGATGATTACTGCTCGAGTTCTCGCTGAAATGCCACTTCATGCTTTTATTATTGATCTGGCTTCTAAGCCAGGTGGCACAGATTTCAGATATGCTGAAAAACGAGGTATGAAAGCGATGCTGGTACCAGGTATGCCAGGAATTGTTGCACCAAAAACAGCTGGAAAAATACTTGCTACGATTCTTGCTGATCAACTGAAAAGTGACGATGAGGAGGACGCATCATGAATTTAAAAGGTAAACACATAGGGTTTGGTTTAACGGGCTCACATTGTACGTACAGCGAAGTACTTCCACAAATGAAAAAGCTTGTTGAACTAGGAGCAAAGGTTACACCTTTTGCGAGTTATACTGTAGAAACAACAGATACAAAATTTGGTGACAGTGAAGACTGGTTACGTCAGATCGCAGAGATCACACCTGAACCTTTAGTAAACTCGATTGTTAAGGCCGAACCATTTGGTCCAACCACACCACTTGACTGCATGGTGATTGCCCCTTTAACAGGAAATTCCGCAAGTAAGTTCGCGAATGCACTAACGGATAATCCAGTATTAATGGGAGCGAAAGCAACCCTCAGAAATGGGAAGCCTGTTGTCCTCGGAATCTCAACAAATGATGCACTTGGATTAAACGGGGTGAATATTATGAAGTTAATGGGAGCTAAGCACATTTACTTCATCCCATTTGGTCAAGATGCTCCTGATAAGAAGCCAACGTCAATGGTTGCAAGAATGGAAGCACTCCCAGCTACGGTTGAAGCCGCACTTGAATCAAAGCAAATTCAGCCTGTCATTGTTGAAAAGTATCGAGATTAGTCAGCGGAGGTTGCACAAAAATCCTTTTTCCCGTAAAGTTTAATAGAGTATAGGCATTATGCCAAAGAGAATATGAACTTGTTGGATGGGAAGGGAGAAAGATTCATGTCAAAAAATGGTTATCATATCGCAGTAGTTGGAGCAACAGGTGCAGTAGGACAACAAATGCTTGCAACTCTTGAAAAAAGAGCGTTTCCTATTGCAAGCTTAAAGGTATTGTCTTCAAAGCGTTCGGCAGGAAAAGAGCTCTCTTTCAAAGGAACAACATATATAGTGGAAGAAGCCACTCCTGAATCGTTTGAAGGTGTTCAAATTGCCTTATTCAGTGCAGGGGGTTCTGTTTCTAAAGCATTAGCTCCAGAAGCAGTAAAACGAGGAGCCATTGTGATTGATAATACGAGTGCTTACCGTATGGATACAGATGTACCACTAGTTGTACCAGAGGTTAATCCAAAAGATCTTGAATGGAATAAAGGCATCATTGCAAATCCAAATTGTTCAACCATCCAAATGGTTGCGGCTCTTGAACCAATTCGTCAAAAAGTTGGCTTGAAGAAAGTCGTTGTTTCAACATATCAAGCTGTGTCAGGTGCAGGGCTTGAAGCAGTAGACGAGTTAAAAACACAAACCGCTGATCTTCTTGCAGGAAAAGAAGCAAAACCAGAAATCCTTCCAGTTGGTGGAGATAAAAAGCATTATCAAATTGCATTTAATGCGATTCCGCAAATTGATGTGTTCCAAGAAAACGGATATACGTATGAAGAAATGAAAATGATTAACGAAACAAAAAAAATCATGAATATGGCTAAGCTTGAAGTAGCAGCGACTTGCGTTCGTCTTCCAATTGAGACAGGTCATTCAGAATCTGTTTACATTGAGACAGAAAAAGAAGGACTGTCAGTTGCTGATTTAAAAGAGTTACTAGCTGATGCACCAGGAGTCACTCTTCAAGATGATACAGCGAATCAAGTCTACCCAATGGCTGCACACGCTGTAGGCAAGGATGATGTGTTTGTTGGTCGTATCCGTCGTGATCTTGATCGTAAAAATGGGTACCACTTCTGGGTAGTTTCTGATAACTTACTAAAAGGTGCGGCACTAAATTCAGTACAGATCGCTGAATCTCTTATTCAGCAAGATCTATTATCATAAGAAGAGTGTGAGCTATGAAATTAATCGTCCAAAAATTCGGAGGAACCTCCGTTAAAAATGATCAAACAAGAAAACTCGCAGCAAATCATGTTCGAAAAGCAGTAGAAAACGGATTAAAGGTTATCGTTGTGGTGTCTGCCATGGGACGTTCTGGCGACCCCTATGCGACAGACACACTACTTGGCTTAGCGAGTACTGACCTTGAAAAGCGTGAGCAGGACCTTTTGGTTTCATGTGGAGAAGTGATTTCTTCAGTGGTCTTTAGTGATCTCTTACAATCCTATGGGCTAAAAGCTCGAGCGATGACAGGTGCGCAAGCGGGTTTTCGTACCAATGACGAATTTTCGAATGCGAAAATTCTTGATATGAAATCTGACCATCTGCACGGACTGCTTGCTCATCACGATGTACTTGTTGTAGCAGGTTTCCAAGGGCAATCAAAAACAGGCGAAACAACAACACTTGGTCGTGGTGGAAGTGATACTTCAGCAACTGCATTAGCTGCCGCAGTGAATGCAGAATGGGTCGACATCTTTACAGATGTGGAAGGGGTTATGACTGCAGATCCCCGCATCGTTGAAAAAGCAAGACCTCTTGAAGTCATGACCTACAATGAAATTTGTAACATGGCCTATCAAGGTGCCAAGGTCATTCATCCGCGTGCAGTAGAAATTGCGATGCAAGCGAAGATCCCAATTCATATCCGTTCTACGTACTCAGACAAAAAAGGTACGTTAATCACAACGATGAATGCAAGTGGTGCGGGAAGTGATGTTCAGGAGCAACTCATTACAGGTATTGCTCATTTAGCGAATGTTACACAAATCAAAGTAGCTGCACATGAAGGTCAATATGATGTTCAGGAAAAAGTATTTAAATCAATGGCGATGGCAAAGATCAGTGTTGACTTTATTAACATTTCACCAAGTGGCGTTGTTTACACAGTGATGGATACGGCAGCTGATCGAGCCATTGAAACATTAACTAAGCTAGGTTTCAAACCTGAAGTACAACGGAATTGTTCAAAGGTTTCTGCTGTTGGAGCAGGAATGACAGGCGTTCCTGGTGTCACAGCGAAGATTGTCAGCGCACTATCTGCTGAAAATATTCAAATCCTACAATCCGCAGATTCACATACAACCATTTGGGTACTCGTGAAAAATGAAGATATGAGCAAAGCAGTTAATGCACTTCATCATATGTTTCAACTTGAGAAAGCAGGACTCGGACAAGAATTGTTATCCGGAACTGAAGGAGAGTGAACAGATGGACTTCGGTCAGATTGTAACTGCCATGGTCACTCCATTTGATGAAAAAGGAGAGCTTGACTTAAAAGCTAGTGCCGAATTAATCGACCATTTGATATCTACGGGTACAGAATCACTTGTTGTAGCTGGTACAACAGGAGAATCTCCAACACTCACAACAGATGAAAAGCTAAGGCTCTTTGAACTTGTTATTCGGCACACAAATAAAAGAGTTCCTGTTATATTAGGGACTGGAACGAACGACACCGCATCTTCAATCGAACTCTCAAAGCACGCTGAGAGACTAGGAGCCGATGCGATCATGGCTGTTGTTCCTTACTATAATCGTCCAAATCAGGCGGGTATGATTGCGCACTTCAGTGAACTAGCAGCAAATGTATCTCTACCAATTATGCTGTATAATGTTCCGCATCGAACAGGTGCACATATGCTTGATGAAACAGTGATCACTCTTTCTAAAATCGAGAATATTGTTGCGATGAAGGAAGCGAGTGGTGACTTAGAGCAGATGGCATCGATCATTGATGGAACGGATGCGCAATTTACCGTTTATAGTGGAGATGATTCGTTAACCTTACCGGCGCTCTCAATTGGGGCTCGCGGAGTGGTATCGGTTGCCGCACATGTGTTAGGGAATGAAATGAAAGAGATGGTCGGGGCATTTACATCAGGAGATACTAAGCGTGCAGCAACCCTACATCTTCAGCTTCTTCCTAAGATGAAAGCTTTATTTTTAACACCTAATCCAGTTTGCGTGAAACATAGACTCACACAGATTGGACTCCATACCGGAGGAACAAGACTACCATTGGTGCCACTTACTTTAGAAGAAAAAGCGATGGTTGATTCCTTTTTTGAGTAATTCGTTGAACCTGACTCGATGTAGTCAGGTTTTTTGTTAGTTATGGTTCTATCTTGTCTTTCATTAGAAAAATAAGGTATACTGAATTTAAGTGATGCGTTCGGGTGCTTATCTAGGATTGATAAGTGAAAGATCAATTGTATGAACAGGGGAACGGAATCGACCAGGCAACCTATCGAGGAAGCCGATATTGACTTGAATTATTGATGTGTATATATGTATAGGAGGAAAGACCATTGTCGAAGCAGATTAATGAGAAAATTCGCGTATTTGCCCTAGGTGGCGTAGGCGAAATCGGAAAGAACATGTACGGGGTAGAAGTAGACGAGGACATTATTATTATTGATGCGGGGTTAATGTTTCCAGATGACGATATGCTGGGTGTAGACATTGTCATTCCTGACATCACTTACCTAACGGAGCAAGCCGACCGAGTGAAGGGAATTATCTTAACACACGGTCATGAGGACCATATTGGCGGATTATCTTACGTACTTAAAAAAGTAAACGTGCCCGTATATGGAACGAAACTAACGCTTGGTCTTGTTGAAGAAAAGTTAAAAGAAGCAGGGATCTTACGTTCTGTAAAACTAAAAACCATTGATGCTAAATCCAGAATCAAAGTTGGATCAACATCTGTATCCTTTTTCCGGACAAGCCACAGTATTCCGGATTGCGTAGGAGTATGTGTTGAAACGTCACAAGGCGCGATTGTACATACAGGTGACTTTAAATTTGATCAAACCCCAGTTGATGGGAAACAAGCAGATATCGGTAAAATGGCTAACATCGGACATAAAGGTGTTCTTTGCCTGCTTTCTGATAGTACTAACGCAGAGCGTCCAGGTACAACCAAATCAGAATCAGAAGTCGGTGTAGGGATTACGGAAGTGTTCCAAAAAACAACGGGACGTTTGATTGTGACTTCATTTGCATCAAATGTGCATAGAATTCAACAGATTATTGAGGCAACATCTAAAGCACATCGTAAGCTTGCCATCGTTGGAAAAAGTATGATTCGAGTGATCTCAATTGCTACACGTTTAGGCTACCTAAGCCCTCCGAAGGATTTAATCATTGAATTAGATGAAGTAAACAAATACAAGCCTGAACAGATTGTTATTTTAACAACAGGTAGTCAAGGAGAGACGATGTCAGCGTTAACGCGTATGGCAAAAGGTGCTCACCGTCAAATAACGATTAACGCCTATGATACAGTGATCATTGCAGCATCAGCGATTCCTGGTAATGAAAAATCAGTTTCAGCCGTAATTGATAAGCTGCACCGAATTGGAGCAGATGTGGTATATGGTTCTTCAAAAGTCCATGCATCAGGCCACGGTAGTCAGGAAGAGCTAAAGCTCATGTTAAATCTAATGAAACCAAAGTACTTCCTGCCTGTTCACGGAGAAATTAGAATGCAACATGCTCACCGTCAATTAGGTCTAGGTGTAGGTATTCCTGATGAAAACATCTTTATCATTGAAAAAGGCGAAGTGATTGAGTTCACAAACAAACAAGCTCGTCGCGCAAGCAAAATTCCTTCAGGTAATGTTTTAATCGACGGCTTAGGAGTTGGAGACGTTGGAAACATCGTTTTACGTGATCGCAGATTGCTGTCAAAAGACGGAATCCTTGTTGTCGTTGTTACGTTAAACAAGAAAACAGGAACCATTGAATCTGGACCAAACATTATCTCCAGAGGATTTGTTTACGTGAGAGAATCAGAGCAGCTACTTGAAGATGCTAATGAGCTTGTCAGTGGCATCCTTAAAAAGTGTATGTCTGAAAAAGTAAGTGAGTGGTCTTCACTAAAAAGTAACGTAAGAGAAGGACTAAGCAGGCATTTGTATGAGAAAACAAAAAGACGTCCAATGATCCTTCCGATTATTATGGAAGTATGATAAGAGTAAATAGGAAACAAAAGAGGCAAATGATTCTAAATTGAATCATTTGCCTTTCCTTTTGCTAAGAGCTAACGCATGAGCCCTCTTTCTTCCGAACATACTACGTGTATGTAACGAATAAGGAGAGTGGATGTTATGAACGAAAAAACGGAACAACAGCCGAATGGTGAAAAAAAATCATCATTAGTTGAAAAGATTCAAGATCTAGGTCAAACAAATGTGCCAGAGATGGAAGCGTCCAATATTCATTGTCTTGTCGTGATCGGACAGATTGAGGGACATATGCAATTACCCCCTCAAAATAAAACAACAAAATATGAGCATATTATTCCACAACTTGTAGCTGCAGAGCAAAACGCCAAGATTGAAGGACTACTCATTATTTTAAATACAGTCGGAGGCGATGTGGAAGCAGGACTTGCCATCTCAGAAATGATTGCGTCCATGTCAAAGCCTTCAGTAACCTTAGTACTTGGTGGCGGACATTCCATCGGTGTTCCAATTGCTACTGCCTCTGACTATTCGTATATTGCAGAGACAGCGACGATGACCATCCACCCAATCCGTTTAACCGGAATGGTTATTGGTGTCCCTCAGACCTTTGAATACTTAGACAAAATGCAGGAACGTGTGATTAAGTTTGTTACGGCACACTCAAATATTACTGAAGAGAAGTTCAAGGAGCTTATGTTTTCAAAAGGAAATTTAACAAGAGATATTGGAACCAATGTGATTGGAACCGACGCAGTTGATTACGGATTGATTAATGAAGTAGGTGGCATCGGTCGTGCAATGAAAAAGTTAAATCAACTGATTGAGGAGAATAAACAGGGAGAGATGGTTCAATGATCTTATACACAATGACTCCTTACGATGAAATCTTTCCACCAACGGATCAGGAATTTTCCAATCAACAAACGATTCCGATAAATGGGGGCCAGCTTGTTGTTGAACCACTTCAAGACGGACGATTTAGAGTGGTTCGTCTTGTTGCAGGTGACGTCGGTCTCTATCTGCAAGATCAATTTTCTCCTGGAGCAATAATTGATGCAAATCATCTAATTTAATTGCTCGTACGTCTAATGGATTATGCTATAATAATAGCCATCGAATACATGATAAGCAGCCTTATGGCTGCTTATTCATATGAGTTAGATGAATGAATAAAAGGGTGACCGTATTATGGCTAGACGCAAAAAACGAAAGAAGACCAATTGGAAGTCGCAGCTGACCTACGAAATTGTGGGCTTAAGTTTACTCGTAGTAGCCGTTGTAACACTGGCGAGGTTAGGCAGTGTAGGCGAGGCTTTTGTTCGTTTGTTTCGTTTTTTTCTAGGAGAATGGTTCTTTCTCTTGGCCATTGGGCTACTTGTTGTTTCATTGTACATAATGTTTAAGCGAGCGAAGCCAGCGTTTTGGTCAAGGAGAATGGCAGGATTTTATATTATTGTGCTATCTCTCGCACTACTTGGGCACTGGAGTTTATTTCAATCTCTTGGCGCACAAAGTGGCTTTTCTGATACATCAGTTATACGAAACACATGGCACCTTTTTTGGCTTGAAGCAAGTGGCAATCAAACGGGCGGAGAGCTTGGCGGGGGGATGATAGGTGCCGTTGCCTTTGCCGTTAGTCATTTTCTTTTTGCAAGTGGTGGAACGGTATTTCTATGTATCATTTTAATGGTAATTGGCGTAATCCTTATCACCGGACGTTCCGTCGCGGAGTTACTTGGCAAAGGATTTAGAAAATCGTATCTTGGATTTATTGATTTCATCAGCTCTTTATTTAAAGAAGGAATGCAGTGGAGTAAACAGTCTAAAGAAAAGATGAAAGAAGAACGTGCACGTAGAGAAGAAAAGAAGAAGGAGCAACAGAAACAAGAAGCTACACCTGAGCAAATTCGTCCGACACGAACGTCACGTAAGGTGACCGAGGAAGAGTCTGAAGAATCGGGACAAGCTGAAATTCCTGAAATTGTGGATTTTTCGCAGAATGCATACCAAGAACAGCCATCAGAGCGCAAGACTACAAAAGATCCTGTGAAAATAGAGAGTGATTCTAAAAAGAGTAATAAATCAACAGAGGAAGACACTGTAACTGCTTCACTAGTCACAGCGGGGGAAACAAATGAATCCTACATATTACCTTCATACGAACTACTAAAAGCAGCTTCTTCACCAGGACAGCACCAAGAAAAGCAGTTGCTGACATCAAATGCGAGGAAGCTCGAGCAAACGTTAGACAGTTTTGGTGTGAAAGCACGTGTGACAAAGGTTCATTTAGGACCAGCCGTTACAAAATACGAAGTGAACCCGAACATCGGAGTAAAAGTGAGCAAGATCGTTAATCTAGCGGATGACCTCGCCTTAGCTCTTGCTGCAAAGGATATCCGGATTGAAGCACCCATTCCGGGTAAGTCAGCTATTGGCATAGAAGTGCCAAACAAAGAAGTAGCCATTGTCTCTTTAAGAGAAGTGTTGGATTCTACACCTTCAAAAGCAGATGAGCATGTATTGTCTGTCGGACTCGGACGCGATATTTCTGGTGAACCTGTACTTGCTCCTCTTCACAAGATGCCGCATTTACTTGTAGCGGGAGCGACGGGTAGCGGAAAAAGTGTATGTATCAATGGCATCATTACCAGTATCTTAATGAAAGCCAAACCTCATGAAGTAAAGCTCATGATGATTGACCCAAAGATGGTTGAGTTAAATGTATATAACGGAATTCCACATCTTTTAACGCCAGTTGTAACGGAGCCGAAAAAAGCATCGCAGGCTCTTAAAAAAGTCGTTGCAGAAATGGAAAGAAGATATGACCTTTTCTCACATAGTGGAACAAGGAACTTAGAAGGTTATAACGAATTAATTAGAAAGCAAAACGAAACAGGAGATGCGAAGCAACCCTTTTTACCATACATTGTGGTAGTAGTGGACGAGCTTGCTGATCTTATGATGGTCGCCTCCGGAGACGTAGAGGATTCCATTGCTCGTTTGGCACAAATGGCCAGAGCCTCAGGTATTCATATGATTATAGCAACGCAACGACCATCTGTTGATGTCATAACAGGTGTCATTAAAGCGAACATTCCTTCACGTATCGCATTTGGCGTGTCGTCTCAAACAGATTCAAGAACCATACTTGATTCTGGTGGAGCTGAAAAATTACTTGGAAGAGGAGACATGCTTTATCTACCGGTGGGTGCAAACAAGCCTACGCGTATACAAGGTGCATTTTTATCAGACGAAGAGGTAGAAGAAGTAGTAAACTTTGTGATTTCTCAACAAAAAGCTCAGTACCAAGAAGAGATGACACCAACAGAAGAAGCAGAAGTACCAAAGGCAGAAGTTCAGGACGAATTGTATTTATCTGCGGTTGATTTAGTTGTAGAAATGAACACAGCTTCTGTTTCAATGCTCCAGCGCCGATTTAGAATTGGTTATACTCGTGCAGCCAGATTAATCGATGAGATGGAGCTACGAGGGATTGTCGGAAAATATGAAGGAAGCAAACCACGTGAAGTGCTGATTTCAGCTAAACCTGAGGATGAAGCATCTTCTTCATAAGCTGCAAACAAGAGAATGGGGGGAGAAACTGTGATCAAAACGGATTACAGACCGCTGTATTTGCAAGTGATTGACAGGTTGCGGCAAGATATAGAGAAATATGATGAGGGAAAGCAGCTTCCATCTGAATTTGAGCTAGCGAAACAGTTAGGTGTCAGTCGTGCAACCTTACGAGAAGCCCTACGACTCTTAGAGGATGAGGGATTGGTTGTTCGTAGACATGGAGTTGGAACTTTTGTGAACTCAAAACCAATGCTAACAGCTGGAATTGAAGAATTATCTAGTGTGACAGATATGATCCGTAAGGCGAATATGGAGCCGGGTACGATCTTTTTATCTGATTCCGTACTAGAAGCAACAGAAGAAGACCAAGAATTATTTGGGCTACCAACCCTTGACCAAGTATTTCAGATTGAAAGGCTTCGCACAGCTGATGACATACCGGTGGTGTATTGTTTAGACCGAGTTCCTTATGATTTATTAAGCAATCATTCAGTACTTGAGACAAAATCACTTTTTCAATTTTTAACAGATATTGGCAAGACGATTACACATGCTGTAACCTATATCGAACCTATTGGATTTCATGAAAAAGTATCAGAGCTACTTGAATCAGATGCAGGATCAGCCTTACTTTTACTAAACCAAACACATTATGATCAAAATGATCAACCGATATTATATTCTCAAAATTATTTTAGAGCAGATAAATTTAAGTTCCATGTTCTTCGGAAGCGGTATATGTCATAAAGAATATAAAAAACAAAAATGGCAAATGATTCAGTGACAGGATCATTTGCTTTTTTGTTTTTAATTTAATGAAATTCAAGTGTCCCGAGGCATGAATGATTCCTTATTATGGTATACTAGAATGATATGCAAGTGGCTTATTGAAGTGACATACGGAAAGGAATGAGTACCAATTATGGAGCAATCAGAACAGCAATTCACCCATCAAGGTATGAATGTACATGTGATGAAATCAGACAAATTTAAAACAACAACGTTTATGGTTATGCTTCGCGCCCCTTTAACAGAAGAAACGGTTTCGTTGCGCGCGCTTTTGCCACACGTTCTTCAAGGTGGGACTGAAAAATGGCCTACAAGACAGAAGCTTCGTGTGCATTTAGATGACTTGTATGGAGCTAGGTTAAGCGGGGATGTTCGTAAAAGTGGTGAGCAGCATGTAATGACCTTTTTTATGGATGTGGCCAATGAACGTTACTTAAAAGATTCAGAGCCATTACTTCAACAAGCATTAGATGTTTTAGCTGACGTTTTAATTAACCCCGTGACTCAAGATGCAGCGTTTATGAGTGATGTGGTTGAGAGAGAAAAAAGAACGTTAAAACAACGAATTGAATCGGTTTATGATGATAAAATGCGTTATGCAAATATGAAAGCCACCGAAGTTATGTGTAAAGGCGAGCCATATGCAATTCCTGCATTTGGTGATATAGAAGGAGTTGAGGCCATTACAGCCGAAACGCTATACGCCTATTACAAAAAAATGCTTCAATCAGATCAAATTGATCTGTATGTGGTTGGAGATGTGGATGAGGATGAAGTATCAAGCTCCATTCATCAAGCGTTCACATTACCACAGACAACGCCTCATGGGGCAAAAGTGCGTGTAGAGACGCCTTCTGTTCAAGAAGTGAAGGTCGTCTCAGAAAAACAAAAAATCAAGCAAGGCAAGCTAAACATGGGGTTCCGTACTCATACTTTTTACGGTGATCAGGATTACGCCGCCATGCAAGTATTTAACGGGTTGTATGGTGGGTTTGCGCATTCCAAATTATTTATTAATGTACGTGAGAAAGAAAGCTTAGCCTATTATGCTGCTTCCAGACTTGAAAGCCACAAAGGTATTTTAATGGTTATGGCGGGAATTGAATTTGATAAATACGAACGTGCTGTTGAGATCATCAAAGACCAGTTTGCAGGAATGAAGCAGGGTGACTTTACAGAGGATGAGATCGCTCAAACAAAATCAATGCTCATTAATCAGCTTCTTGAAACGGCTGATTCTGCCTCAGGCCAGATTGAACTCCATTACCGTGAACAATTAAGTCAAGTTAATCAATCAGTTGATGCATTGATTGAGCAAATTAAACAAGTCACAAAAGAAGACATTCAAGCGTGTGCAAACAAATGTCAGCTTGATACGATTTACTTCTTGAAGGGAGAAGACGAACATGAAACAAGTTCCATTTAACCAGCTAAATGAAACCCTATATCAAGAAACACTTGAGAACGGGCTTCATGTTTATATCCTTCCAAAGGAAGGTTTTAATAAAACGTTTGCGACATTTACAACAAAGTACGGATCTATTGATAATCGCTTTGTTCCGATTGACGAGTCAGAAGAACGTTTAGTTCCAGATGGAATTGCGCATTTTCTAGAGCATAAAATGTTCGAGAGTGAAGAAGGGGATGTGTTTCATGAGTTTAGTAAGCAAGGGGCTTCTGCCAATGCATTTACAAGCTTTACGAGCACGGCCTATTTATTTTCGAGTACGTCAAATGTTGAAAAAAATCTAGAAACGTTAGTGGATTTTGTTCAGCATCCTTACTTCACACCAAAAAGCGTTGAGAAGGAAAAAGGGATTATCAATCAGGAAATTACAATGTATGATGATAATCCAGACTGGCGCTTATATTTTGGTGTGATTGAAAATCTCTACAAAAATCATCCTGTTAAAATCGATATTGCAGGCACAATTGAGTCGATCTCACATATTACTTCTGACTGGTTGTACACATGTTACAACACCTTTTATCACCCGAGTAATATGCTCTTATTTGTAGTAGGTGCGGTTGAGCCGAATGAAGTGATGCAGCAAATTAAAGCAAATCAAGCGGGGAAATCGTTTACGCCACCTGAAGAAATTCAACGCTTCTTTGAAGAAGAGCCGAATGAAGTTGCAAAAGAAAAAAGTGTCATCCATATGCCTGTTCAAGCGCCAAAATGTTTGGTTGGAATCAAAGAAACTGGAACGGACCGCACGGGAGAAGACTTATTAAAAAGAGAACTGGCTATTAAAGTGATCCTTGATCTTATGTTTGGACAGAGCTCGAAGCATTATCAAACATTGTACGAATCTGGTCTAATTGATGACACGTTCTCTTACGATTATACAGGTGAAAGAGGCTTTGGATTCACCATAGTTGGAGGGGATTCAAAGGATCCTGATCAGTTAGCTGATACATTAAAGTCAATGATCCAAGAATTTGTATCGGGTGAGATTAATTCAACAAATATGGACCGAGCGATTAAAAAGAAAATCGGATCCTTTATGCGTTCGTTAAACTCCCCAGAATTCATTGCAACGCAGTTTACACGTTATCAGTTTAATAAGATGAATTTATTTGATGTTGTTCCAATGCTAGAATCTTTAACAAAAGAAGATCTAGAGGTCATCATGCGCGATCATTTTGAGCTTTCACGATCAACGGTATGTCAGGTACGCCCAGAAGCATGAGACTTAGGAAACATATTTTAATTACTGGAGCAACTGGAGGAGTTGGTGCAGCTACGGCGATCGCACTGGCTTCACCAGAGGTTTTATTAAGTCTTCATTACCATTCAAATAAAAAGCAAGCAGAAGCTGTAAGACAAACCTGCCAACAATTAGGGGCAGAAGTATATCTTATACAAAGTAATTTACGGTTAGAAAATGGAGTAAGTGACTTATCTAAGCAATTACATGTTCCTGTGGACACTCTTATCTATACGGCAGGTCATTCATTACAAGGATTACTCACGGATTTAACAGATATGGAGTTAATGGATCTGATGTCGGTTCATCTTCTATCACCTATTAAATTAACCAGAGCCCTTTTACCACATATGGTCCGGGGAAAAATGGGGAAGATCATTATGATTTCTTCTATATGGGGAGTCACTGGTGCTTCCTACGAGGTAGCATACTCTGCTGTTAAGGGCGGATTAAATAGCTTTGTAAAAGCACTAGCAAAAGAAGTGGCTCCAAGTGGTATTCAAGTAAATGCCATTGCACCAGGCGCCATTGAAACGAGTATGATGGCTGTTTATGAACCAGAAGAGCAACAGCTTATCAAAGATGAAATTCCTGCCGGTAGATTCGGTAAACCTGAAGAAATTGCAGATGCGATTTCGTTTTTAGTAAGCGATCAATCAAATTATATAAATGGTCAGATCATTGAGATAAATGGAGCCTGGCATTAAGACTTTCATTTTCCCCGTATAAAATTGTACGAATGACAAAACCTAATCGTGCAGTACAATTTAAGGGAGGAATGAAAAATGTCTGTAGTAGATAATTGGGATCACTGGAAAGAGTTTTTGAATTCGCGTTTAGACGAAGCTCAAGATAAAGGCTTGTCTGATGGAGTAGTATCAGATGTGGCATACCAGGTTGGTGAATATCTTGCTGGCCAAGTTGAGCCCAAAAATGATCAGGAACGTGTTCTTGCTGATTTATGGAAAGTAGCAAGTGAAGAAGAGCAACACGCCATTGCAAATATGATGGTAAAGCTAGTTGACCATAAATAATTAGTAGGCACCCCTTCTCTTGAAGCGGTGCCTTTTTCATGAATATGTAAGGTAAAACCGAATAATATATACGACAACTATAAAAATCCTTTCAATTGAGTGTAAAATCCATTATCATTAACAAAAGTAGTGAAATTTTTAGCTGAATTTGTCAGAACCATGCTCCATAACATTTTGTTGGACAAGGCGGGTGTCGTATATGAAAGAGTGGTATTTTGAATACCAGTTATTAGAAAACAGGCCTGGGATTCTTGGAGATATTTCTTCATTACTTGGTATGCTTTCAATTAACATTATGACCATTAATGGTATTGATGATAGTCGGCGAGGAATGCTACTTAGTAGTGAGAGTGATGACCAAGTAGAGCGATTTAAGTCGATTTTACATACGATTGGTAGCGTGTCTGTAACAAAATTTCGTGAGCCGAGTGTTCGTGATCGGTTAGCCATTAGACATGGACGTTATATTGAGAGAGATGCCGCGGAACGTAAGACGTTCAGATTTATACGTCGTGAGCTAGGCCTTTTAGTTGACTTTATGGCTGAGCTTTACAAACGTGATGGGCATTACTTAGTTGGTATTCGTGGAATGCCGCGTGTCGGAAAGACGGAATCAGTGGTTGCAGCAAGTGTGTGTGCAAATAAACGCTGGTCTTTTATCTCCTCTACGTTACTTAGACAAACGGTACGCAGTCAATTGGCTGATGATGAGTTAAGTGGAGATCATATCTTTATTATTGATGGTATTGTCTCTACCATGAGGTCTACAGAAAAACACAGAACCTTAGTGTCTGAGGTCATGAGACAGCCTGTTGTAAAAGTTGTGGAGCATCCGGATATTTTTGTTCGGGAAACGGAATATGAACTTGAAGATTTTGACTGCATTATTGAGTTGCGAAATGATGAAAATGAAAAGATCACCTATGATGTAGTCGAACCAGGATTCTCTTCCTTTGATATAAGCTAAAGGTGTAGGTGGGTGTAACAATGTCAGAACTCGGAAACGAATTAAAACAAGCACGTGTAGATAAGCAGCTTTCGCTAGAAGATCTACAACGTACAACAAAGATCCAAAAAAGATATTTAGTAGCTATTGAAGAGGGGCGTTTTGACTCTCTACCAGGAATGTTTTATGCAAGAGCATTTGTAAAAACGTATGCAGAAGCTGTAGGGCTTGATTCTACAGAATTGTTAGAAACCCACAAAAATGAATTGCCTAAGCCAAGTAAAAGTGAGGAAAGTATCCCATCGAGATCAGAGCGACGAAAAACAGTTGCAGAAGCACCTGTTAAAAAATCACGTGCTGTCTCGTTACTTCCACTCATTTCTATCATTGTCTTTATCATTGTGATTGGAGCTGTCATATTCTTGATCCAATCCAACCTTGGTGGAAATAACGATCCTGTAGAAACTGATAATAATCCAATCGACGCTGAATACGGTGAGCCAGTTGAATCAGAGGACGATGCTGAGAGTGAAGAAGCGCCAGAAGATGAGGAAGCAGAAGATGCCAATCAAGGATCTGGTGATGCAACTGAAGAAGAGCAGGAGCCAGAGGAATCAGTAAGCGAACTAACGCTTGATGAAAGCTCTGGTAACACATCTTATTTTACACTTGAAGGAGATACGATGAACGTACGTATTGAGTTTGAGGGTGATTCGTATGCAGACATTAAAGATCGTAATGGTGAATATCTTATCGCTTCTTCTCTTTTTCAAAACGGTGATGACATTACAGAAGACTATAGTGATGAAGAATCCATTCTCATTAATCTAGGTGCTTCTCAGAATGCAACAGTGTTCATTAATGACGAGGAAGTAGAACTTCCACTCGATATGGTGCATCAAAAGCTTGAGATCGCATATCAACCATAGGTAAAAATCGTTTTTGTCATGATGGCAAAAACGATTTTTTAGTTGCTTGAAAAGGCTATGTTTTAACCTTTGCAGAAAGGTTATGATACAATAATGAAACGGTTACCCCTTAAGTGATAGAAATCAAAGGATGAAGACCAGAAATTGTTTAAGAAAGAAGGGGCTAAATTGAATCTGCCAAACAAGATTACAATCTCACGCATTTTATTAATTCCGATTTTTATGCTTTTCCTTTTAATTGATTGGCCATTTGGTGTTCTGTCCTTTTATGGAACAGAGCTTGCCATTTCTGATCTTATTGCAGCGCTTATTTTTATTTTTGCATCTGCTACTGATTGGCTGGATGGTTACTTTGCAAGGAAGTTAAATTTAATTACAAACTTCGGAAAATTTCTTGACCCGCTTGCAGATAAGTTACTCGTAACGGCTGCATTGATCGGACTAGTTGAATCTGGTGTTGTCGCAGCATGGATGGTTATCGTTATATTAAGTAGAGAATTTGCTGTAACAGGTATTCGTTTAGTGGCAGCTGCAGATGGCGATGTAATCGCAGCAAGTCAGTTGGCAAAGTGGAAAACAACCGCACAGATTATTGCGATCGCTGCTTGTTTGTTACATAATGTTCCATTTGCTGCATTGTCGATTCCGTTTGATCAGATTATGATCTGGATTGCGACCATTTTAACCATCGTCTCTGGTGTGGATTATTTCATAAAAAGTAAGCATGTCATTTTAAAATCAAAATAACATGGGGGAATGAAACATGAACGCAGAAATTCTTGCAGTAGGATCTGAATTATTGTTAGGACAAATCTTAAATACAAACGCACAGTATCTTTCCAAGCAGCTTGCTGAGCTTGGAATCGATGTTTATGTACATACCGTTGTTGGAGATAACGAAAAGAGATTAACTGAATCGTTGGAACTTGCGGCGAACAGAGCTGATCTCGTTATCCTAACAGGTGGACTTGGACCAACTAAAGATGATTTAACTAAAGAAACGGCTGCAACGTTCTGTGGTCGCACGTTAGTTCATGATGAAGAAGCATTGCGCTCCATTGAGTCGTATTTTGAAAAACGAAACCGCGAAATGACACCGAATAATCGGAAGCAGGCACTTGTTATTGAAGGCTCAACGGTTTTGAAAAACCATACAGGTATGGCACCAGGGATGTATGTAGAATCAGACAAATGTAAGCTTGTCCTTATGCCAGGACCTCCAAGAGAACTCCAGCCGATGTTTGAGCTTGAGCTAAAACGACTACTACTCGACGGATCAGGTACAGCGATCACATCTAGAGTCCTTCGTTACTTTGGGATTGGTGAATCACAGCTTGAAACAGATCTTGAGGACTTAATTGATGCACAGACCAATCCAACGATAGCGCCCCTTGCAGGGAATGGAGAAGTAAAGCTACGTTTAACAGTGAAGCATTCCGATGAAACAGAGGCAAAACGGCTTTTAGATGAAACAGAGGCTTCCATTCAAACACGCGTAGGGGAATATTTTTATGGCTACGGTGAAATTGGATTGATGGAGCAATTATCCATCCAATTAAAGGAAGCCAAGTTAACCCTGTCTGCGGCTGAGAGCTTTACAGGTGGACTTTTTAGTTCCGGGTTAACTTCATATAAAGGAGCCTCTTCCATTTTTGTTGGAGGAATTTCAGCATATTCTTCAAATGTGAAGGAAGATATCCTGCAAGTGTCGAATGAAACGATTAAGCAAAGTGGGGTAGTAAGCGAATCGTGTGCACAAGTTATGGCAAGCTCCGTTCAAAAGATGTTTAAATCAGATATTGGCGTGTCATTTACAGGTGTTGCTGGCCCAGACCCACAAGAAGGAAAAGAACCAGGCACAGTATTTATTGGAATTAGTGGCCCGGATTCAAAGGAAACGGTTTATCCCCTTCAATTAAGCGGGAACCGCCAAGCGATTCGAGAACGAGCTGTAAAGTATTGCTGCTTCTACTTATTGAATGAATTAAAAAGGTGGCATGCAACAACATGACTTATTTTACCGATTTTGATTTATCTGATCCGGTTAAACAAGCCATTCGGGATATGGGCTTTGAGGAGCCCTCTCCTATTCAAGAAAAAGCTATACCGCCCATTCTTCGTGGTGGAGATGTGATTGGCCAGGCTCAAACTGGAACAGGGAAAACAGCCGCATTCGGTATACCAGTTGTAAACAAAGTGACAAATGAACAGCATGTTCAAGCACTCATTTTAACGCCAACTAGAGAACTAGCAATCCAAGTGTCTGGTGAGCTGCAAAAGCTGTCTGTTTACAAGCGAATTCGCACATTACCTATCTATGGAGGCCAGTCCATCGGCCACCAAATTCGAGCGCTTAAGCAAGGCGTTCATGTTGTCATTGGAACACCAGGACGAGTACTCGACCACATTAGACGTCAAACGTTAAAGCTGGACCGTGTGCACACAGTCGTCCTTGATGAAGCGGACGAAATGCTTGATATGGGTTTTGTTGAGGACATTGAAACGATTCTTAGCAACGTGAGTCAATCACGACAAACGTTGTTATTTTCTGCTACGATGCCGTATGCGATCCGGAAGCTTTCGAAGAAGTATATGAATGAGCCAACGATGGTTACGATCAATAAGGGTGAAGTAACAGCTCCTCTTGTCGAGCAGCGGTATTACAAGGTACTCGAACGAAACAAAATTGAATCTTTATGCCGCATTATTGACAGTGGCGATGTGGAGCTAGGGATTTTATTTTGTCGTACCAAAAAAGGTGTGGCTGAGTTAACTGAAGCACTTCAAGCACGTGGATATCTCGCAGATGGGTTGCATGGGGATCTGTCTCAACCCCAACGAGATGTTGTAATGAAGAAATTTAGAGATTCAACCATTGATTTTTTGATTGCAACCGATGTAGCAGCTCGTGGGATTGATGTGCAAAACGTCAGCCATGTGATTAACTACGATATCCCACAAGATCCAGAAAGCTATGTCCACCGTATCGGACGAACAGGTCGAGCTGGCCGCACGGGTCTTGCATTAACACTCGTTACGCCTAGGGAAATGAAGCATCTCCGGTCAATTGAACAGGAGATTAAGATGTCCATTCCTTCTTATACAGTTCCGACTCTTGAAGAGGTTGTATTAAAACAACAGAGTTCATGGAAAAAACTTGTTTCAGATACCATTGATGCTGGTACTGCAAGATCAGATCTATTTGGTCCTCTAGTACAGGAGCTCTTATCTAATTACTCGGCTGAAGACGTTGTGCAGGCACTGTTAACTCTTCAATTTTCAACAGATTCGACCTCTGATGATTCAGGGTACCAGTTCGGAGAAACAGGTGGAGCAGCGGGTATGATTCGCTTCTTTATCAACGTGGGTCGTAACGTGAATCTGACGCCTAAAATTCTCTCAGAAGAGATTTCTAGACTTGTAGGTATTCAAGCATCAAGCATTGGTCGAATGGACATCTTTGATAACTTTACCTTTGTAGATGTTCCAGAAGAGTCAGCTCCATTTGTTTACGAAGCGCTTCGGTACTCCCGAATAAATGGTGCGAGAGTAAACCTCGAGCCTGCTAAACCGCGCCCTAAACGAACGAAACGTGATACAACCTCCTAATGTAGAAAATGCAGCATATTGCATGAATCGCTGCATTTTCTTATCCTTTTCCTTCTTTTCTTATCCCCATTTTTCATTCACTTACCTCACCCCACTTTGCTGCCTTAAAAAAATGCGAATAAATGTTCGGTTTTCTCTTGGCAAATCTCAAAAAACAAGTTATGATAGAACAATAGAAACAAGGAATTAAGAGTTACGTTTACTATACATTGAGTTTTAAATAGAGGAGAGATTTGAATGAGCGATCGTAAAGCAGCACTAGATATGGCGCTTCGCCAAATTGAAAAGCAATTCGGTAAAGGTTCAATTATGAAACTAGGAGATCAAACAGATCAGCGCATTGCAACGATCTCAAGTGGGTCTCTTGCATTAGATATTGCACTAGGTGTAGGTGGATATCCTCGTGGTCGTATAATCGAAGTATACGGACCAGAGTCCTCTGGTAAAACAACTGTTTCCCTTCATGCTATTGCTGAAGTACAAGCAAATGGAGGAACGGCTGCTTTTATCGATGCTGAGCATGCACTTGATCCGGTTTACGCTCAAAAATTAGGTGTAAATGTAGAGGAGCTATTATTATCACAGCCTGATACGGGAGAACAAGCACTTGAGATTGCTGAAGCACTTGTGCGAAGTGGTGCGGTTGATATTATTGTAATCGATAGTGTCGCGGCACTTGTACCAAAAGCAGAGATCGAGGGTGACATGGGAGATAGTCACGTTGGACTTCAAGCTCGTCTGATGTCTCAAGCACTTCGTAAGCTTTCAGGTGCGATTAGTAAATCAAAAACAATTGCGCTATTTATTAACCAAATTCGTGAGAAAATTGGTGTCATGTTTG
The DNA here is from genome assembly GCF_050276055.1 of Alkalihalobacillus sp. NPDC127517. Classification (NCBI taxonomy): domain Bacteria; kingdom Bacillati; phylum Bacillota; class Bacilli; order Caryophanales; family Bacillaceae; genus Alkalihalobacillus; species Alkalihalobacillus sp. NPDC127517. The sequence goes on from NZ_JBNNQX010000010.1 coordinate 100,351, forward strand.
GAAATCCTGAAACAACTCCGGGTGGACGCGCGCTTAAATTCTATTCGTCTGTTCGTCTTGAAGTTCGCCGTGCTGAGACATTAAAGCAAGGGAACGACATGGTCGGTAACAAAACACGAATTAAAGTAGTTAAGAACAAAGTAGCACCACCATTCAAACAAGCTGAAGTAGATATTATGTATGGAGAAGGAATTTCAAAACAAGGATCTGTTTTAGATATTGCAGCAGATCTGGACATTGTCTTAAAAAGCGGAGCGTGGTATTCCTTTAAAGAAGAGCGCATCGGCCAAGGGCGTGAGAATTCTAAGATTTTCTTAAAAGAGCATCCTGAGATGATGGCTGAAATCGAAGGCCTTATTCGTGCACATCATGGTCTTGATGGCCAAGTAGAGGTACCTGCACCTAGTGAAAAAGAATTTGAAGATGTTCCATTAGATCTTAAATAAAACCGTAGCTGAATAAGCACCGTATGGGTGCTTATTCTTTTCAGTTTGAGGTGAATACATTGATTAAATTTCTGTATTTTACAGATACACATATTCGGGGAACTACCCCAAAAAACAGATTGGATTCTTTTTCAGATACGATTAAACGTAAGCTAACAGAAGTCATGCAGATAGCAGAAAAGGAAAAGGTTGATTTGATGCTTCATGGGGGAGACGTGTTTGATCGGCCGGACTTATCTCCAAATGTCGTTGGACAGTTTGCCAAACTCTTTCGAGAAACGAATATCCCCATCTATGCAATCTCAGGAAACCACGACACGTTTGGGCATAATCCTGATACCATTTCTAGGACGATGCTTGGCTTACTAGATTCATTCGGAATCATGACTATCATCCATCCAAATGAGCCTCTTTTTATCAAAAAAGACGGTGTTTCCGTTCAAATTTCTGGACAACCTTATCATTATGATTTAGATCAACGAGACGTTAAACTAGATTATTATCCTATTAATCAGCATCAAGCAGATTATATGATTCACCTTGTACACAGTATGTTGGTTGAAAAGGCACTCCCGGAAGGAATTCCTCATACACTTGTAGATCATATTTGGACCACACCTGCGGATGTCGTTTTAACCGGTCACTTCCATGGAGGTTTCGGAATTAAAGAGCAGGACGGGAAGTTTATTTGTAATCCTGGCGCCTTATCCCGAATTAACAATCACTGGATGGAGCTTAACAGAATGCCTAAGGTCATAATTGGTGAAGTCACTCAATCAGGCATTACATTGAGAGAACAAGTCTTGAAGTCTGCACAAAAGGGCGAGGAAGTACTTGATCGGACCTACGTAGAAAAAGCGGTTCATCAGGAAGAGAAGCTGCACGAATTTGTCCAACAAGTGAAAGCACAAAGTGATTTCAAAAACCTACACATGAACGATATTATCCGAGAGCTTGCCTCGCTTTCAGAAGTTGAAGATCGTGTAAAGCAGGAAGCGCTTCGGAGGATGACTCAAGTAGAGGAAAGTTGGGGAGGTGAGGGAGATGAATAATATCCTAGACGTAAGACTGGAAAACTTTCAATCTCACCTTGACTCACACTTTACTTTCGCAGACGGACTTAATGTATTAATAGGTCAGTCTGACAGCGGGAAGACAGCTGTTATTCGTGGAATTCGCTGGGCCCTCTTTAACCAGCCTCGTGGAACCGATTTTATTCGTGCAGGCAGTGACTTTGTGCGTGTGACCATTCAATTTGAGAGTGGTGACAAACTTATACGTGAACGAACCGCCTCCAAGAATCGTTACATTATCAAAAAAAATGGACAGGATCAGCAGGTATTTGAGAGCTTTGGTCAGCATGTTCCCGTAGAAGTGCTAGACCTTCACGGGATGCGACCGTTACGTATTGATCGAGATCATGAATTAACCATTCATCTAGCTCAACAGCTTGATGGACCTTTTTTACTTGAACAGCCAGGGTCAATGCGTGCAAAAACAATTGGACGTATTAGCGGGGCACACTATTTGGATGCGGCTATTCGTGATACTTCAAGAGATCTTCACTCGCTTAACCAAAGTAAAAGATGGAGTGAGGAGCAAACAGAACAGTTAAAAAAGGATCTTGAGCCTTACGAGCAAGTTATTCAATCAGGTGAACAGCTTGAAAGGGCATCTCAACTGTTTGAAGAGATTAAGGTCAAGCAGGCAAGGCTTAATAGTTTGCAAGTGAAACACAAGGATATGCAAACGAACAAAGAACTAATGAAACAAGCCCACGATAAGTTAGATTCTCTAAAGGAATTGCCCCAAATTGAATCAATGGTGTATCGGCTTGAACTACAGATTCAACGTCAATCGTTGCTTAAAAAGCTCCATGAGCAGCAACAAACATATACAGGTCAGCTTTTGAAGGTAAAGAAATTTTTGCAGCTCACGGAGTCCATTGAAGAGGCCGCCGAAAAGGAAAAACGGGCAAAAACTCTTGAGCAAAAAAGAGGAGCATTGATTAAATTAAATGATCAATATACTCAACTAACTTCCATTGAACGTAAAGCACATCAAGTGATTGAAAAGACGACGTTTGTCACGCAAATTCAACCTAACTGGGAAGAATCAATCAAACAGTCAGAACAGCGTCTAAAACGACTGACTTCTCTTAAAGATCAATACATGTCAGTAGAAAAACAACGAATGAAACAAAAAGAACACCTCGACAATGTGACGCAAGTTGAGAATGTTGCTTCAAACATACAATTAATTGACCAAACATATAACCGATATCAACGTATGCTCAACAAGAGACAAGAATATACAGAAGTGCTTAAGCGAATGAAGGATGGAGAACAGTTTATCCATATGAAGAAGCAAGAGCTTGAGCAGTTAACGATCCAATACGAAGAATTAGCCAAAAAAGATGGAATTTGTCCAACATGTGGACAAGTTATACAGGCTAATCACACCCATAAGTAATGTGAAAGGAGTACGAATAGATGAGTACAATTGAGCAAGAATTAACCAAAATGAAGCAAGCTATTGATCAGGCGAGAGATATGAGGTATCGTGCAGAGGCAAAGCTCGAGGAGCTTCAAAACCAACGTGATCGTATCTTAAAAGAATTGGAAGAGTTGGGCGTTGGACCAGATGAGTTAGAAAGTGAAATTAAAAAATTAGAATCAGAGGTCGAGCAAGCGATGAGTGAAACGTGGTCGCTTATTCCAAAAGAGCTGATTAAACATGATGCATGAGGAACTAGTTAAGCTTGAAGAAACCATTAAGCAAGCTCGGGATACGTGGACAAGACTGGACGCCCGACGTCAAGTGCTGGTTGATCAATTAGAACAAGCGGAAACGAAGTTAAATGAATACTTAGATACAATAGATGTATATGAAAAAGCGCGTGTTCTTTTGCAGCAGTCAGCTGAGTACGCACGCGAGCAAGCGCGTCAGCAAATGGAGACATTGGTCACTAATGCGCTTCAGTATGTATTTGGACCTTTGTTTCAATTTCAGATTGAAATAGAAGACCATGGGAATCGGACGGTTGCTGAGTTTTATGTTACGACGGAGTATGATGGTGTTCAGGTTAAGACCAAACCCCAAGATTCGCGTGGTGGTGGTGTGGTTGATATTGTAACACTTGCGTTACGAGTGGCCTTAATGGAAACCGTACAGCCAAAAGTAAGCGGACCTTTAATATTAGATGAACCGGGAAAACATGTTTCGAATGAGTACGTTTACTACTTATATGAGTTTTTGAAATCATTAAGTACGATGTTTGGTAGACAAATTATCATGGTTACACATAATCATCATTTAACAGAGTCTGCAGATCAAGCGTTTGAGGTTTCTATTCGCGATGGAATAAGCGAGGTCACACCCATTTCCACAGCTTGACATCAACGGTAGGTGACTTTACAATTAAAAGGTGAAGCGGCTTTTATTTTTCCTTTTTTACTCCGCTTTCATGTATGGAACTTAAGATTACTATAAAAAAAGATCTATGCAAAACAGAGTTATGGAACCAACAATTAGATAGCAAGAGGAGGTGAAAATATGGATATACCATTGTATATGCTCATCCTCATTTTACTTGTTGTCTCTGCAGCAGCTGCAGTTGTTGGATATCTTGTTCGAAAATCCATTGCAGAAGCGAAGATCGTAAGCGCGGAGCATGCTGCGAATCAAATTGTAGAAGATGCAAAACGTGATGCGGAAGCGAATCGGAAGGAAGTCATTCTTGAAGCAAAGGATGAAGTTCATACCCTTCGTACAGAAGCAGAGCGTGAGGTTCGTGAACGTAGAAATGAGATTCAAAAACAAGAGCATCGTTTGGTACAAAAAGAAGAGATTCTAGACCGGAAAAGCGAAACCTTTGATAAAAAAGAAGAGTCTTTGGAAAAAAGGGAGGAATCTCTCACCAAAAAACAACGACAAATTGAAGAGATGAACAGTAAAGTGGATGAGCTCATTGCGAAGCAACAGCATGAGTTGGAGCGCATATCTGGTATGAGTCGTGAGGAAGCGAGACTATCTGTTCGCGCTGAAGTCGAAGAAGAGATTGCACATGAGACAGCTCTTCTTGCGAAAGAACGATTGGCTCAAGCGAAAGAAGAAGCTGATAAAAAAGCGAAGGAAATTCTTTCACTTGCCGTACAACGTTGTTCAGCCGACCATGTAGCTGAAACAACCGTTTCAGTAGTAAACCTTCCGAACGATGAAATGAAGGGTCGAATAATTGGGCGCGAAGGCCGAAATATTCGTGCGCTTGAAACCTTAACAGGGATTGATCTTATTATTGACGATACACCTGAAGCTGTTATCCTCTCTGGATTTGATCCAATTCGCCGTGAAATTGCACGTACCGCTCTTGAGAAGTTAGTTCAAGATGGACGAATTCATCCTGCGCGAATCGAAGAGATGGTTGATAAATCTCGTCGTGAAGTGGATGAAGCAATTCGTGAATATGGTGAGCAGACGTCATTTGAAATGGGGATTCATGGACTTCACCCTGACTTAATCAAAATTTTAGGTCGACTAAAATTTCGTACAAGTTATGGGCAGAATGTTCTTAAACACTCCATTGAAGTTGCACATCTAAGTGGATTGATGGCTGCTGAACTTGGTGAAGATGTAAAGCTTGCTAAACGAGCTGGTCTCCTACACGACATCGGTAAAGCTATTGACCACGAAGTCGAAGGAAGTCATGTTGAGATTGGTGTAGAACTGGCAACAAAGTACAAGGAACATCCTGTCGTTGTGAATGCCATTGCCTCTCACCATGGTGATACGGAGTCCACATCAGTCATTTCTACACTTGTGGCTGCTGCCGATGCATTATCAGCAGCACGTCCGGGAGCACGTAGAGAGACTCTTGAGACGTATATCCGTCGATTAGAAAAGCTAGAAGAAATTTCTGAGTCGTTTGAAGGAGTAGAAAAAACGTACGCCATTCAAGCGGGTCGAGAAATTCGCATTATGGTTCGACCAGATCTGGTTGATGATACACTTGCTCACAAGTTGGCACGTGACATCACCAAACGAATTGAAGACGAGCTTGACTACCCAGGACATATTCGAGTAACCGTTATTCGAGAGACTCGGGCAGTTGAGTATGCAAAGTAAAGCGGCTAATGCCGCTTTATTTTGTTTCTATGAAAAAGAAAGAGGTTATGTTTCATGAAGATCTTATTTATCGGAGATGTTGTTGGCTCTCCCGGACGAGCAATGGTAGAGGAATATGTGAAGCGTTTGAAGAAAGATTATAAGCCTACACTTACAGTAATTAATGGCGAAAATGCAGCGGCTGGAAAAGGAATTAATGAAAAAATTTATAAAGGCTTACTTGATGCAGGTGCCCAGGCCGTCACTTTAGGGAATCATGCGTGGGCAAAACGAGATATTTTTGATTTTATTGATACGGCTAAATGGCTCGTACGACCAGCTAACTATCCAGAGGGAACGCCTGGAGTAGGCATGGTTTTTGTAACGATTAATCAAATCGAGATTGCGGTTATCAACTTGATGGGTCGTACGTTTCTTCCTGCAAACGATTGTCCGTTTAGAAAAGCAGATGAATTAATTGCAGAAGCCAAAAAACGAACGCCTTACATTTTTGTTGATTTTCATGCGGAAGTGACGAGTGAAAAGATAGCTATGGGTTGGTACCTAGATGGTCGTGTCATGGCAGTTGTCGGCACACACACGCATGTACAGACTGCCGATGAGCGTATCCTTCCTAAAGGAACAGCCTATATCTCAGATGTGGGGATGACCGGACCTTATGATGGAATCTTAGGTGTGGAAAAAGAACCTGTGTTGCATAAGTTTTTGACAAATCTTCCTGTAAGGTTTGAAGTCGCATCAGGCAGGGAACAGTTGAGTGGTGTGATTATTGATGTGGACGATAAATCAGGACAGGCTAAGTCTATTAAGCGCATACTTATTAATGAGGACCATCCGTATTTAGAACGTTAACCAATAGGCCATTAATAGGTTTGATGTGAGTTGTGCTGATCGCCATCTTTTTCACTCACTCGTAACACGCTAATGACTCATGCACAGAGGAGGTTCTAAAAAAATGGATGTCTTAAAAGTCTCAGCAAAATCTACCCCAAATTCTGTAGCTGGTGCTTTAGCTGGGGTCATTCGAGAACACGGTTCAGCAGAAATTCAAGCGATTGGAGCAGGAGCATTAAACCAATCGATTAAAGCAGTTGCGATTGCTAGAGGATTTGTTGCACCTAGCGGGATTGACCTTGTTTGTATTCCAGCTTTCACTGATATTGAGATTGATGGAGAAGAGCGTACTGCTATTAAGTTAATCATTGAACCTCGTTAACGCAAGTCAAAGAAAAGTGTTTATCTGTTGCTCAAAGAACAGATAAACACTTTTTTTCTTTGGATTCATCTTGATACATTCATTGTGTTTATGACCATTCGCACGTATAATATACGATTAGTAGAACGGTATGTTTTGGAAGGGGTTTGCTTTAATATGAACGAAGAACAACGCTTAGGCCAACAAGGGAATACTCATATAAAAAAGAACCAAAAGCAACAACCAAAGAAAGACTATAGTCAATACTTCGACTTCTCAAAAGCGAAGATTATATCAGAAGATGAAAACAAAAAAGTGATGCGTATAAATGGACGAGATATCACGATTCATGAACAGCCTGATTACAAACAAGGAAAGCGCCGCGGGAAAGAAACGACTCAGGTAATTAGACCTGATCATGTAATTCCTCCAGAGTTAACTACTCTTGGTGCAGGCAAGAAATTTCTCATTCGTACATATGGTTGTCAAATGAATACGCATGATTCAGAGAATATGGCTGGATTGCTAACAGAAATGGGCTTTGAATCGACAGATGTGACAGAAGAGGCAGATGTGATCCTGTTAAATACCTGTGCCATACGTGAAAATGCGGAGAATAAGGTATTCGGGGAGATCGGTCACCTAAAACCTCTTAAGCTTGAAAAGCCAGAGCTAATTATCGGTGTGTGCGGCTGTATGTCGCAGGAAGAAAGCGTCGTCAATCGCATTCTTCAAAAGCATCAACACATCGACTTAGTGTTTGGAACGCATAATATCCATCGCTTACCACACTTACTTAAAGATGCGATCTTCGGTAAAGAAATGGTCGTTGAGGTTTGGTCAAAGGAAGGCGACATTGTTGAAAACATGCCACGTAAGCGTGAAGGGAAGACACAAGCCTGGGTTAATATCATGTATGGCTGTGACAAGTTCTGTACCTATTGTATCGTTCCATATACACGAGGAAAAGAGCGTAGCCGTATGCCAGAAGATATTATTGCCGAAGTTCGTGACCTTGCTCGCCAAGGCTACAAAGAAGTCACGTTACTTGGTCAAAATGTAAATGCGTATGGTAAAGACTTGGATACAGAATACGGACTTGGAGACTTAATGGACGAGATCCATAAGATCGATATCCCGCGCGTTCGGTTTACGACAAGTCACCCTCGTGATTTTGACGACCGATTAATTGAAGTACTGGCTCAAGGAGGCAATCTAGTAGAGCATATTCATTTACCTGTTCAGCATGGAAGCTCTGCGATCCTAAAGCTAATGGCGAGAAAGTATACACGTGAGAGCTATCTTGAGCTTGCTCACAAAATCAAACAAGCCATTCCAAACGCTTCCTTTACTACGGATATTATCGTTGGGTTTCCAAACGAAACAGATGAGCAGTTTGAGGAAACTCTCTCACTAATGAGGGAAGTTGAATTTGATAGTGCATACACGTACATTTATTCACCACGCGAGGGAACACCTGCTGCTAAGATGCAAGATAATGTACCGATGGAAGTCAAAAAAGAACGCTTAGCTCGCTTAAATGCACTTGTAAATGAGATTTCTGCTAAAAAGAATCTTGAATACCAAGATAAAGTCGTTGAAGTTCTTGTGCAGGGCCAAAGTAAAAAAGATCCAAACGTTTTAGCAGGACGTACGCGAACAAATCGCATGGTTAATTTTAAGGGTCCTGAATCAATCGTCGGAACAATCGTTCATGTGAAGATTACAGAGGCAAAAACGTGGTCACTAAACGGTGAAATGACAGAAACAGTGGAGGTCTAATTGAGATGACAAATCTTTATTCAAAGGAAGACGTCAGGGAGAAAGCTAGAGAACTAGCGAAAATGGTTGCTGGTACAGAAGAGGTTGACTTTTACAAACGAGCTGAAAAACAAGTAAATGATCACCTCCGTATTCAAGAGCTGATTGCTCAAATTAAAAAACAACAAAAAGAAGCGGTTAACTTAAAGCATTATGGAAAAATCGAAGCTCTTAAACAAGTGGAAGAGAAAATTGATTCTCTTCATAACGAAATCGATGAGATTCCGCTAGTACAAGAATTTAAAAGAAGTCAGGTAGAAGTAAATTACTTGCTACAGATGATTACAAATACCATTTCCAAAACTGTGACAGATGAAATTATCATCTCAACTGATGGAGATCTATTAAAAGGACGCACAGTTAAAAGTCCGTTTTAATAATAAAGCTAGTGCAATACGAATAAATCTGAGAGACAAATGATATCATTTGTCTCTTTGTCATTTTATGGGATCAGCGAAGGGGGAATACGAGACTCCTGTGGATAAGGACGCGGTGAAGACAGTGTAGCAGCGGTTTTTCTGCAGAAGGGGCTGAGGCCGTACTTGCGGGTGCGAGTATTCTCCCGGAGCGGCATCCTTTTACCAAACTTATTTAATTAATTCCCATTTAACGTGAATGTAAGGTAAAAACCTAAGATCAAAGATTGCTGTACTAATCCAATTTCTCGCTTCATATCCTTTATAGAAACGGTTTGCCCTACCTAATCTTTAATCACATCTGTTTGATCCCTGCATAGAATGAGGGTGATTAGGCGGAACGGTAGGCAGGAGCCGACACATCATCCAGCCAGGATATGAGAATAGGAGGGTCAGCAAATGGCTGAAAATGAAATGAGTTACCGAGAAATTATTACGAAAGCGGTTTGTGGAAAGGGAAGGAAGTTTTCGGAAGCCACGCACCACATTACGCCGGCTCATCGACCAACAAGTATATTAGGGTGCTGGATTATTAATCACACCTATGATGCAGAAAAACGTGGGGATACCGTAGAGGTGCAAGGTTCGTACGATATTAACGTCTGGTTTTCGTATACAAATAATACAAAAACAGATGTAGCAACACAAACTGTGACGTATACAGACATTGTGCCTTTATCGATGAAGGATGAGAACGTATTAACCGAAGACTTAGATGTTGTGGCTCGAGCAGTACAACAACCAAATACATTAGAAGCCATTATCTCAGACAATGGAACAACTGTTAATGTGCAAGTAGAACGAGAATTTATTGTTGAATGTATTGGGGAGACAAAGGTCGCGGTTGCCGTGAATCCACAAGGCATCATTAATGAATACCCGATTGCAGATTACGTCGATCAAGTAACAGATGAAGAATTGGAGAACCTTGATCCACATTTTTTACATGAAGAACTAGATAAGTAGGGTTAGGAGTGATGCGATGCATCGCTCTTTTTTCTTGTTCATTCCAAGTGCAGGTGTGCGATTCTCTATGCTATACTATGAACAAAGAAGAATGAACGGTTGGAGGAAAGTATGACACAGGTAACCCCAATGATGAAGCAATATCTAGAGATAAAAGCACAGTATCAGGATGCTTTTTTATTTTTTCGTTTAGGCGATTTTTATGAACTTTTTCAAGATGATGCCGTACAAGCCTCACGAGAGCTTGAAATTACGCTTACTGGAAGAGGTCAAGGAGAAACACGGATTCCTATGTGTGGTGTACCCCATCACTCAGCGGATATGTATATGACACGATTGGTTGAAAAAGGGTATAAAGTGGCTATCTGTGAGCAGGTAGAAGATCCCGAGACAGCTAAAGGCGTAGTAAAACGGGAAGTTGTAAAGCTTCTAACGCCTGGAACAATGATGAGTGATCACTTTATCCAAGAAAAAGAAAACAACTATTTGGCTACGATTCATGAATGTGCGGATGGTTCGTACGGAGTTGCCTTTGTTGATTTGTCTACTGGAGAAGGGCGTGTAACAATTACAGGTGATGAGCTAGAGGATGCGATTCAAGAAATTGTCACGGCTCATTCCAAAGAAGTGATTGTAGCAAGTAACGCAGATCCAGCATTAATGGATCGGTTAGCTGAACAAAAGGAACTCACGATTTCGTATGAAGACGAGTTTGATGAGCAAAACGACTATGCATCTGTTTATCAACACTTAAAACAAGACAAGCTCGAGAAAACATATGCGAGGTTAGTACAGTATCTTGTCCGTACCCAGAAGCGATCTTTATCTCACTTACAACCAGTGACGTATTATGCATCAACGTCTTATTTGAAGATGGACCAGCATACAAAACGAAATCTTGAGTTAACGGAGACCTTACGTGAAAAAAGAAAACAAGGATCGTTACTTTCTATTATTGATCATACAGTCACCGCAATGGGCGGCAGAATGCTTAGACAATGGATGGAACGACCGCTTGTGAATAAGGAAAAAATTATCTCGCGTCAACACGCAGTGGAAACCTTTTTAACTCACTTTTTTGAGCGTGAAGAGCTACGTGATGAGCTAAAAGCAGTCTATGACCTTGAACGTCTTGCGGCTAGGGTGGCCTACGGCAGTGTGAGTCCGAGAGAGCTTGTTCAATTAAAAAAATCTTTGCAGCGTGTTCCAGCAATTGTACACCTTCTCTCTACTATGCAAGCAGAGTTTGCACAAAACTGGTTTACAGAATCAGAGACATTTGAAGGGCTTTCAACATTACTTGAAACAAGCCTGATTGAAGAGGCACCGATCTCCTTAAAAGAAGGAGGGATAATTCAGCCTGGCTATTCAGATGAGCTTGATCAATACCGAGATGCGAGTACAAATGGAAAACAGTGGATCGCTGAGCTTGAAGCCAAAGAGCGAGAGATTACTGGAATTAGGACGTTAAAAGTCGGCTATAATCGTGTATTTGGCTATTATATTGAAATTACTCGTGCAAATGCTTCGTCCATTCCAGAAGGTCGTTACGAACGAAAACAAACATTAACTAACGCTGAACGATTTGTGACTCCTGAGTTAAAGGAAAAGGAATCCTTAATTTTAGAAGCAAACGATCAGACAGAAAAGCTGGAATATGAGCTGTTTGTTCAAATTCGGGAGCAAGTAAAGCAATTTGTCCCTGAACTTCAGAGTCTTGCCAGTCAAATAAGTGAACTAGATGTCTATGCTAGCTTTGCAACTGTTAGTGAGCAGCGAACGTATGTGAAGCCAACGTTCTCAGAGAAACGTCACATCCAGCTTCTAAACAATCGCCATCCTGTTGTGGAAACAGTGATTCCTAGAGGACATTATGTGCCTAATGATGTCACAATGGGAGACGGAAGAGGGATGCTTCTTTTAACAGGGCCGAATATGGGTGGTAAAAGTACGTATATGAGACAGTTGGCTCTTACAGCGGTCATGGCTCAAATTGGCTGTTATGTGCCAGCAGACGAAGCTGAGCTTCCAGTGTTTGATCAAATCTTTACACGCATTGGCGCGGCTGATGATTTGGCAAGCGGCCAAAGTACGTTTATGGTTGAAATGCTTGAAACAAAACATGCGTTAACAAAAGCCACACAGGATAGCTTGTTGCTTTTAGATGAGATTGGGAGAGGAACATCTACGTATGATGGAATGGCGTTAGCTCAAGCCATTATGGAATTTATTCATGAGCGTATTCAAGCTAAAACCATGTTTTCAACGCATTACCATGAACTAACAACAATGGAGCAGTCCTTACATCAGCTTCAGAACATTCATGTGTCAGCAGCTGAGCAAGATGGACATGTTGTCTTTTTGCATAAGGTCATTGATGGTCCTGCTGATCGAAGCTATGGGATTTACGTTGCAGAGCTTGCAGGATTACCAAGTATGGTTACTGAACGTGCAGAGACGTTACTTACAGAGCTCGAAGGTGGACAGCTTGAAACAGCGGCCGCAACAACCGACATGATTAACGTTCGTGAGCCCGAGCCTAAAGAGAGTGATAAGGATCTACAGTTATCATTGTTTGCTGTAGAGGAGACTTCTACAAAACAAGGGAACACTGTAAATAAGCTTCAAGAAGCCTTGTTAAAAGAAATTAGTGCTGTTGACCTCATGCATTTAACTCCCTTTGAGGCGATGCAGCTTATTCATACTTGGCAACAAAAAGTGAAGAAATAGAGCAGGAAGGAGAGGGTGGACATGCCCACAATAAAGCAGCTAGATGATGCGCTTTCGAATAAAATAGCAGCAGGTGAGGTTGTGGAGCGCCCTGCCTCCATCGTAAAGGAATTGGTTGAAAATGCACTTGATGCAGGCAGCACATCGATCCTTGTTGAGTTAACAGAAGCAGGTCTTAACTCCATTCGAGTTGTTGACAATGGAAGTGGGATTCCTGCTGAGGATGTAGAGACCGCATTTTTGCGTCATGCAACGAGTAAAATTCAAACGGATCGAGATTTATTTAACATTCATACATTAGGATTTCGAGGAGAGGCACTCCCGAGTATTGCCTCTGTTTCTCATCTAACTATGAAAACAAGCACGGGAACAGGTGCAGGGGTAGAGCTCCAGCTTGAAGGGGGGAAGCTTGTTGGTCGAACTGCTTCTCCAACAAGAAAAGGAACAGAGCTAGAAATTACCAACCTTTTCTACAATACACCTGCCCGGCTAAAATACTTAAAAACATCTCATACAGAAGCGGGGCATACAAGCGATGTGATGAACCGATTGGCGATGTCAAATCCTTCTGTTGCCTTTGAATACATTCATAATGAGAAGCAAGTGTTAAAAACATCAGGGAATGGTGACATTCGTCAAGTCATTGCGCAAATCTATGGTCGTTCTGTTGCCACAAAGCTTGTTACATTTGAAGAATCCTCATTAGACTATCAAGTGAAAGGATATTTGTGTCGTCCGGAAGTGAATCGTTCCACCAGGCAGTATTTGTCCGTGTATATTAATGGTCGTTATATTCGTAATTACGCAATCGCCGGGGCGATTATGCAGGGATACCATACATTACTTCCGATAGGCCGCTTTCCCATTGCTGTCATCCAAATTGAAATGAACCCTACACTTATTGATGTGAATGTTCATCCATCAAAAATGGAAGTCAGATTAAGTAAGGAACAAGAGCTAGGTGCTTTAATTAGTTCGTCGATTAAAAAGGCCTTCCAACAAACACAGCTAATCCCAGAACAAGAGCAGCCTAAGCAAAAATCTGTCGGCCAAGCTTCAACTCAGCTTTCTTTTTCCTTTGAAGAAAGACAACCAAAGCAAAAGTCTCAGGATAAAACGGTGTTCAATGAACAAGTGAGAGAGCCTGCGACGGAAGTACGGGAAACGTTTGTGGATTCTCAACCAGTGCAAAAGATAGAGCCGCCTATCATACCAGGTATTCAAGAGAAGTACCCATCTGTAAACGTGGAGGAAGGGAATCAGGAAGTAACTGATTCAGAAATGACTGACACCACAGATCGAATTCCTACGCTCTATCCAATCGGTCAGATGCACGGGACGTATATCCTTGCTCAAAATGAGCTAGGCTTATATTTAATTGATCAACATGCAGCCCAGGAACGGATTAACTATGAATTTTTCCGTGAGAAAGTAGCGGAGCAAACACCGCATGTACAAGAGCTGTTAACTCCATTTACAATTGAGTGTACAGCACAGGAAGCGGCGTTAATAGATACAAACATGGAGAAGTTAGAGGCGGTTGGTGTATTTCTTGATTCATTTGGCCAGCAAACGTATCGAGTGCGGTCACATCCTGTTTGGTTTCCAGACGGCTTAGAGGAAGAAACGATTCGAGAACTACTTGATCAATTGTTTGAAAATGCACGAATTGATATTGGAAAACTGCGAGAAGATGCTGCGATTTTAATGGCGTGTAAGGCTGCAATTAAAGCGAATCGACATCTGCGCGATGATGAGATTCAAGGCTTACTTGATACATTGCGTTTATGTGAAGATCCATTTACATGTCCTCATGGCCGACCGGTCATCATTCAATTTACAACCTATGAAATGGAAAAAATGTTTAAACGAGTTATGTAGAAAGTAGGAACGTTTGTGAATGTTGTGGTGACAACGGCAAGAAAGCGGGCAGATAAACTAGAGCCGCTAGCACGTGTAGTAGCAGATGAATTACAAGTACCGTATCAAAAAAGAAAAGATCGCTCGGTTGACGAGCTGTTAGAAGAATGGAACGCGGATCTTTTAGTTGTCGCTAGTAGTCGACTTAGTCTGTATCGGCAAGGGAACAAGACTCCATTTTTTTATCACCCTAATGCGGCTCAAGTTCGGGCGAAGGCGTTTTTAGCCAATGGGTATGATGCGTTTATTGAAGCCTGTGATCTGCAAGCAGGAGATCGTCTTCTTGATTGTACGCTTGGCCTGGGCGCGGATGCAGTGATGGCACAACTTGCCGTTGGAAAGACGGGTCACGTTACCGGTCTTGAGCAGAGTGCAATCATGGCTTATATTGTGAGGAGTGGTCTACAAACATGGACGGATGCCCATCCGATACTCGTTGAAGCGATGCAATCCGTTGAAGTGATAAATGGACATCATTATGATGTATTAAATAGTTTACCCGACAAGTCCTATGATGTTGTATATTTTGACCCGATGTTTGAGCAAACGATTCATTCATCATCAGGCATACACGCTTTAAAATCCTTTGCTCATTACGAAGTACTTTCACAACAAACGATTCAGGAAGCTATGCGCGTCGCTAAAAAACGTGTGGTTTTAAAAGATCATTGGACAAGCAGTCTTTTTGAGGAGCTTGGCTTTCATGTAAAACGAAGAAGACCTGTTGAATTTCAATATGGCATTAAACGTATCGAATTGAACGACAAGATAAAGTGAGGCAATCACATTGAAAAAACTAATTGTAATCGCTGGACCCACTGCTGTTGGAAAATCAGACTTAGGAATCAGGCTAGCAAAAGAGCTTGATGGAGAAGTCATAAGTGGGGATTCCATGCAAGTGTACAAAAAAATGGACATTGGAACGGCAAAAGTGACAAATGAAGAGATGTCAGGTGTCCCACATCATTTAATTGATATTAAAACATTTGATGAACCTTTTTCGGTTGCTGAGTTTCAAGAGAGATGTTCACAGATTCTTTTAGACCTAGAAAAACGCAACAAACAACCGATTCTGGTTGGTGGAACGGGCTTATATATTCAATCGATCACGCATGGCTATCAATTTGTAGATAAGCCAGAAGATGTTACATTTAGAAAAGATTTAGAAGAACAAGCGGAACAAAAAGGGAACGAATATGTGCACCAAAAATTATACGAGGTTGATCCTGAAGCTGCAAAAGAGATCCATCCCAATAATGTGAGACGAGTCATTCGTGCATTAGAAGTTTTTCATGTAACGGGAGAGCCCTTTTCAAAGCAACAGGTTCAAAAGCCTGTACGTCCTTTCCTTGCGATCGGGCTTGATCTTGAACGTGAACGACTCTATAAACGAATTAATAAACGTGTGGATCTCATGGTGGAACAAGGCTTAATCAATGAGGTACGTTCTCTAATGAATGAGGGGCTGGGTCATCAACCGGCAGCTCAAGCCATTGGATATAAAGAAATTATAACGCATATAATGGGTGAGTGCTCCAAGGAAGAAGCGATTGATCAGCTTAAGCAAAACTCAAGACGTTATGCGAAGCGTCAACTCACATGGTTCCGTAATAAAATGGAGATCAATTGGTTTGATGCAGGGCTGGAAGAGAAAGATGTACTTTTTCGTCAAATTAAGAATTTCATTGAAGGAAATCAGGTATGAGTGACGAAAATATATATAGATAAATAGAGGAGGTCTATACACATGAAACAAGGAATAAATATTCAAGATCAATTTCTCAATCAACTACGTAAAGATTCGATTCCTATTACAGTTTTTCTACTGAACGGATTCCAATTGCGTGGTCTTATAAAAGGGTTTGATAACTTTACAGTGATTGTTGAAACCGAAGGAAAACAACAACTTGTGTACAAGCACGCTATCTCTACATTTGCACCACAACGTAATGTACAATTAAAAACAGAAGCAGACGAGTAAAAAGAAGAGACTGATGATTCGATCATAGAATCATCAGTCTCTTTTTTTTGACATAATTAGCGAAGTGTCATTTACTGAGGCGTCAACAGCAGTCGCTCAGATTCAGACAAATGGTCAAGCGTTAACAAACACCGATCCAGTGACAAGGCACTAGAGAAGCCCAGATAGCTTTGTACTTCTTCTACAGGGGCACCGAGACACAATTGCCTTAAAATAAACGTATGCCTCAAATGCTGTGCAGAAATTCCTTTTCGTAAGCCTGCACGCTTGATTTCAGTTCGAATCATTTTCTGTATGGAAATCTCTGTTAATGCTTTTGGATGATCCTGTTCATATGACCAGTGATACGTCTTGCGCTGAAAGTCAAAGGCAATATGAAAAGGGTCCTTACTATGTAGTCTGGGGCGGACAGGCTCTGGTATGTGCTCATAATACGTAAAAGCCTTTACTTTGTCCTCTTCTGTCAGTGGAATCATTCTCGGTTTATTCGAGTCCTGAGAAGAAGAAATCCGTAGTTGATTTTGTGCAAACTGAATATCAAACATCGTAACACGAGTCACTTCTTGTAAGGTAAGGCCATATGAAAGAAACAGTGTTAACAGCCACGTATTCCGGGTCGTAAGCATCGGACGAGCGAGTAACTGATTTTCCGTTAATCCTTCATCTGATGAAACCGAAGCAAAGAGCGTATCCACTTCCTCTACTGAAAGCCATTCCTCTCTTTTTAAAGGCGTAACCGCAAGTTTAGGAGGCTCGTAGACTGTCGCTGGATGCCTATTAATTAAACCATTTGTAATCGAGAACTTAGCCAGCTGCTTTGTGACAGAAATAATTCTTCTAATTGTCCGTACTTTGTAGGCTCTTTTCTCCATAAGATATAGGAAGAACGTATCAAGCTCTGCGTGGGTTAATGAGGACCATACGGTAAAAGCATCTTTTTCAAGATCGTTTGTCATCCATTTAAAAAAATCTTCAAGGTCGTAGCTATAGCGTTTAATTGTCGACTTGGCACGCCCTTTTTCAGCTAATGAATCTAAAAAATCAGTAACAAATAAAGGATGCGTATACAATTCAGGCATTAGTTGGTCCCTCTCTTTTCTATTAAGTATATCAATACATACAACTGAATCAAGCTTTAAATTAGGCAACTGTCACGCTTTTTGATCTGTTGCGTATAGTAGGGTACACAGTTTCGAATTGAAGAGAATGATAAGGGGGATGTGTGATGAATCACCCAACTAATGTGAAGAAAAATGCTCGAATCAATGTTGTGTTAAATCAGCAGACCCATCAGCCTTCTACAGATGAATGGCTCCAAACGGATGAGGAGAAGCAAACGCATGATATTCTCATACGCTTTGAAGATCAACTTAAACAGTACGTTGGCTTAGATGAGGTGAAGCGTCTCGTAAAAGAAATTTATGCTTGGTTATATATGAACCAGCGTAGAGAGCAACAAGGATTAAAAGCAAATAAACAAGTCTTACACATGATTTTCAAAGGAAATCCGGGTACCGGAAAAACAACGGTAGCACGTATTATTGCACGCTTTTTCCATGATATGAATGTGCTCTCAAAAGGCCATTTTATTGAAGCAGAACGAGCAGATTTAGTTGGGGAATACATCGGACATACTGCTCAGAAAACAAGAGACTTGATTAAACAAGCGAGTGGTGGGGTCCTTTTTGTGGATGAGGCTTATTCACTTGCTCGTGGTGGTGAAAAAGATTTTGGAAAAGAGGCCATTGACACGTTAGTAAAAGGAATGGAAGACAAATTACACGATTTTGTATTGATTTTAGCTGGGTATTCAAAAGAAATGGATCATTTTTTATCATTAAATCCAGGCCTTCCTTCGCGCTTTCCGATTACAATGACCTTCCCTAATTATACCATTCAGGAATTGATGGAAATGATTCATACGATGGCAAAGGATCGTGACTATCAGCTCTCAAAAGATGCAGAGAATGTGGTCAGAGACCATATTAAGCAATATAGAAATGACCATGAGTCAACATTCAGTAATGGGCGGTACATTCGTAATCTCATTGAGCGTGCAATCCGGCAGCAGGCTGTGAGACTTATGAAATTTCATCAATATGAACGCCAAGCCTTAGTCACATTGGTAGCCGAGGATTTTAAATTTAGTGAAAGTCATGATAAACTTTAAGTTGAGAGTATG
The DNA here is from genome assembly GCF_050276055.1 of Alkalihalobacillus sp. NPDC127517. Classification (NCBI taxonomy): domain Bacteria; kingdom Bacillati; phylum Bacillota; class Bacilli; order Caryophanales; family Bacillaceae; genus Alkalihalobacillus; species Alkalihalobacillus sp. NPDC127517. The sequence goes on from NZ_JBNNQX010000010.1 coordinate 119,132, forward strand.
AATGGAAGCAGAACAGAGATTCTGCTTCCAAGGCGTGGCAGGAAGGAAGAATGAAATGAAATCAGATAAAAAGAAAGAACGAGTCATTCTGGTAGGATGCCAGTTTGATGGAAATGAAGAACGGTTTGAGCAATCAATGACAGAGCTTGCTGGACTTGTTCGTTCCGTTGCTGGAGAAGTAGTAGGAACGTTAACACAAAGTCGTAAAAAAGTAGAGCCTTCAACCTATATTGGAGCAGGTAAAGTAGAAGAGCTAGCAGCTCTTGCTGAGGAACTTGAGGCAGATCTGATTGTCTTTAATGATGAGCTGACTACTGGTCAAGTACGTAACGTTCATAGAGAAACGGACGTGACAGTGATTGATCGGACTCAGTTGATCCTAGACATCTTTGCTACACGTGCAAATTCCAGAGAAGGAAAGCTGCAGGTTGAGCTCGCTCAGCTTAGTTACTTGCTTCCGCGTTTAGCTGGACAAGGTCTTGCTCTTTCAAGACAAGGGGGAGGAATCGGAAGTAAAGGTCCTGGAGAAACGCAGCTTGAAACCGATCGTCGCCATATAAAAAGGCGAATGACTGACATTGAGCGCCAATTAAAAACAGTGGTTGAGCACCGCAAGCGTTACCGTGAGCGCAGGAAAGATAATCATGTGACTCAGCTGGCTCTAGTAGGTTATACAAATGCAGGTAAATCAACATTATTAAATCGATTGACGGAGTCAGATATACTCGAAGAAGATATGTTGTTTGCGACTCTTGATCCAACCACTAGACACTTGCGCTTGCCGTCGGGTTTAAATGTGATCCTATCAGATACAGTAGGGTTTATTCGTGACCTTCCAACCGCTTTAGTTGCGGCATTTAGGTCTACTCTTGAAGAACTCGCTGAAGCTGATTTAATCCTTCATGTTGTAGATAGCTCGCACCGTGAATACGAACAGCATCAACAGACCGTACAAGAGCTCATTGGTGAATTAGAGGTCGATCATCTACCACAGCTTTTGATTTACAATAAAGAAGAGAAACGCTCAGGTGCTTTTTATCCGGACCATCGCTTCCCATCCGTTGAGATGAGCGCTTACAAGCCGGACGACGTGGATAAATTAGCAGAACAAATTGAACGTGAATTAATCAAACAAATGCTACCTTATCAAATGGACATTGAGCCGGCTAACGGCAAGCTGCTTTCATCCATAAAGACCCATACAATTGTTACAGCGCTTGAGTGGGATGAAAACACGAATATGTACGCAGCATCAGGGTATGTAAAAGAAGACAGTCCGCTATCAACCATATTACGTGCAATGAAGAACGAACAGGAGTAATAAAAACGTGAATGTAAAGAACCCAACCTATATGCTACCTTTAGTCAAAAAGGCTGAAGAACAGATTAACGGACTACATCAGGAAATTGATGAAGTTGCGCTTATTAATCAATCAAGAGTGATGGAATCGTTTAAAAAGCATCAAGTCTCTGACTTTCATTTTACGCCATCCACTGGATATGGCTATGATGACGCAGGAAGAGATACGTTAGAAGACATCTATGCGGATGTCTTTGGTGCGGAAAAAGCTCTTGTTCGACCTCAGATTGTTTCAGGTACTCACGCCATCGCGACCGCATTATTTGGTGTGCTTCGTCCAGGAGATGAACTGCTTTACATAACAGGTGCCCCTTACGATACGTTAGAAGAAATCGTAGGGATTCGTGGAAATGGGAAGGGCTCTCTAAAAGAGTTTGGGATTACTTATCGTTCCATTCCGCTTCTTGACAATGGACAAGTAGATACAGCGGCAGTGAAAGCTGCCATTGGTCCAAAAACAAAAATGATCGGTATACAGCGTTCTTGTGGCTACGCTAACCGTCCGTCCTTTCATATTCATGAAATAAAAGAAATGATTCAGAACGTACGACAGGTAAAAGCTGATGTGGTTGTGTTTGTTGATAATTGCTACGGAGAATTTGTGGAAACACAAGAGCCGTGCCACGTTGGAGCGGACTTAATGGCTGGCTCATTAATTAAAAATCCTGGCGGCGGTATTGTGAAAACAGGTGGTTACTTAGCAGGTAAGGAAGAATACGTTGAACTTGCTTCCTACCGATTAGCAGCACCTGGAATTGGAGCAGAAGGTGGCGCAAGTCTTTATAGTCTCCTCGAAATGTATCAAGGTTTCTTTCTTGCACCACATGTTGTGGCACAAGCTGTAAAAGGCGCAACCTTCACCGCAGCTCTACTGGAGTTAGCAGGATATGAATCCACTCCGGCATGGAATCAAAAGCGAACGGATTTAATTCAAGCTGTTCATTTTCCAAATGCTGAAGCGATGATTACATTTTGCCAAGCCATTCAATCAGCGTCACCCATTAATGCGCATGTCACTCCACAACCAGGCTTTATGCCAGGATACAGTGATGATGTAATAATGGCTGCTGGTACCTTTATTCAAGGAGCTAGCATTGAGCTGACTGCTGATGGTCCCATTCGTCCACCATATACAGCTTATGTTCAAGGTGGTTTAACCTACGAACATGTAAAGATCGCCGTTACGCAGGCACTCGATGCCATAGAATCGTCAAAAATCTAGAAGATTCAGAATTTGACGATTAAACGGGGGTTTAGTAGGATAATAGAAAGGGAAACAAAAATGATGGGAACAAATGAATAAGTCGAACGATGCTACCGTGCATAGTTCTTCCTATATAAAAAAAACAGGATAAAAGGAGAGGTACATACTATGTCATCATATTCAAAAGAAGACATTACACGCATTGCTCAAGAGGACAACGTTCGCTTTATTCGCCTGCAGTTTACTGACCTGCAAGGAACAATTAAAAACGTTGAGATTCCTATTGATCAATTACCAAAAGCACTCGACAACAAGATGATGTTTGATGGTTCATCGATTGAAGGCTTCGTTCGTATTGAAGAATCTGATATGTATCTATATCCGGATTTAGATACGTGGGTTGTATTCCCATGGACACCAGAGAAAGGCAAAGTGGCACGTTTAATTTGTGACATTTACCAACCAAGTAAGCCAGGTGAAGAGCCTGTTCCTTTTGAAGGAGATCCACGTGGCATCTTAAAGCGTGTATTAAAACAAGCAGAAGAGCTAGGCTTCACTGACTTCAACATTGGACCTGAGCCAGAATTCTTCCTCTTCAAAAATGATGAAAAAGGCGAGCCAACACTTGAACTAAACGATAAAGGTGGATACTTTGACTTAGCTCCAACCGATCTAGGTGAAAACTGCCGTCGTGATATCGTACTTGAGCTTGAGGATATGGGCTTTGAAATTGAAGCGTCTCACCATGAAGTAGCTCCAGGACAACACGAAATCGACTTTAAATATGCGGATGCCATCACAACGTGTGATAACATCCAAACATTTAAGCTTGTTGTTAAAACCATTGCACGTAAACACGGGTTACATGCAACATTTATGCCTAAGCCATTATTTGGTGTAAATGGTTCTGGAATGCATTGTAACATGTCACTATTTAATGAAAACGGCAATGTATTTTACGATCAAAATACAGAATCTCAATTAAGCCGTACAGCAATGCAATTCTTAGCAGGTATCTTGAAGCATGCTGAAGCATTTACTGCGCTTACAAACCCAATTGTGAACTCGTACAAGCGTCTAGTTCCTGGATATGAAGCTCCTGTATACGTAGCTTGGTCGATGCGTAACCGTTCACCACTCATTCGTATTCCATCATCACGTGGTATCAGCACACGTGTTGAGGTTCGTAGCCCAGACCCAGCAGCAAATCCTTACCTTGCGATTGCAGCCATGCTTGCAGCAGGTCTTGATGGAATCAAAAACAAAATGACTCCACCAGAAGCAACAGACCGCAACATTTATGTAATGAGCAAAGAAGAGCGTATCGAAGAAGGAATCAACGACCTCCCAGCTACACTAAAAGACGCACTTAACAAGCTTGTAGGTGATGAGGTGATCGTGAACGCACTTGGCGAGCACGCAATTGAACACTTTATCGAAGCAAAAGAGATTGAATGGGATATGTTTAGAACGCAAGTGCATCCGTGGGAAAGAGATCAATATTTAGAAACGTATTAATTCGTGGAACCCTTGACACAATTGGTGTTGAGGGTTTTATTGTTTGGAAACACACTTTATAAGTGCAGAAGATGAAGGTTAAGTGTCCCTAAAATGTCTCTTAAACTTCCTGTTTTTTAACCAAAATATGGTTTACGACAAAGCTGTAAAATGCTAGCATAGTATTATGAGAAACCTAATAAGTAAGATGTCATTTGTATTAATGGGCCCAAGCATTTTAATTTCTGGAATCGGATTTGATCATTATTTAATGGGATTTAGTATAGCTTTTTTCTTTTTTTGTTTAGCAATTTTTGTTAGACCTAGCGAGATGAAAAGCAGCTACTAAATTCTGCAAATTAAAGAAGCTTAGACAGATCTAAAAATCACTATAAAAAGGCGAATGATTTGATTGCAGAATCATTCGTCTTTCGTGTTTTTATTTGAACAAGCGAAAGGAGAACCCGAGACTCCTACGGAACAGAACGCGGTGAAGACACTGTAGCGGCGCTTTTCCCGCGAAAGGGGCTGAGGCCGTTCTTGTGGGTGCGAGGGATTCTCCTGTAGCGGATACCGTGCTATGTTTATGTTTTATTCGCTACATTAGTGTTATGTACCGTCCTCTTTTTCCTTTTTTAAAACATATAAGCCCTCTGAAAGGGAGGAATGTAATATGTATAATCGTGTCAGAATCATATTTATCGTTCTTATAATCTGGTTTATTATTGAACGTTTTTTTGTTCCACTCACAGGATTAGCTGAACCAATCTTTTACCTATCTATATTTTTGTTTTTTTCTGTAGTTTCAGTTGCTGCATTCAAAGAAGACAAGGATAAAAAAGAAAGAGGTAAAGTTCTAGTCTTAAGTGCATTTCTGATAATTCTTCCACTCCTAGCTTTTATCTTCTCGATCCAAACCCTAACCTCCTAAGAACTGTACTCACCTTTATACATACTGGAAGTGCCTGACCATTCTCAATTGGTTGGGATTTTGGTATGATAAGAAAGAAATTTAATTCATGTTGTCGGAGGGTTCAGATGGAAAGGATCTTTGCAAATCAGAAATTACTGATTAAAGCGCTAAATCATACACGTGCTGGAATTATTATTACTGATCCAAATCAAGCAGATAATCCAATTATATATGCTAATCATGGTTTCTATGAAATGACAGGGTATACACCTGAAGAAATTATTGGTCGTAACTGTCGCTTTTTGCAAGGAATAGATACAGACCCGAGTGAAGTAGCGAAACTTAAAGAAGCGATTCAAACGCGAGAATCAGTGACAGTTGAATTATTAAACTATAAAAAGAACGGACGAGCATTTTGGAATAACTTATCTGTTGATTTTATTGACAGTGAGGAAGATCATAAGACTTATTTTATCGGAGTTCAAAAAGATGTAACGTACCGCCGGGAAGTGGAGGAAAGCTATGAGCGGTCTCTTAAAGAAATTAAATCCTTGGCTTGCCCAATCGTACCACTTGTAAACCAAATTGCGGTATTGCCTTTAATCGGAGAGATGAACGATGACCGCTTTAATCGAGTTTTTGATATTTCAACAAGTGAAGTAGTAAAACAAAAGATTAAGACAATCATTGTTGATCTTTCTGGTTTAACCACTTTTAATGATCTTGTACTACGCGATTTAATTAAACTGCGAGACGTGTTAAAGCTCCTTGGTACAGAACTTATTTTGAGTGGGGTGTCTGGAGATATGGCGACTAAAGCGGTTGATCTCGATGGCATGTTAACGAGCGACATTCGTACGGCTAACTCTGTTAAATCTGTACTCACGGAACTTATGAATTAACAAAAGTTGAATTGAACAAAGAGAGGACACCAACATCATGATTAGAGCGGCACTTGAAAAGGATATTCAAGACATTTTAGCCATTTATAACGAAGCAATCTTGCACTCAACGGCTGTATATCATTATGAAGCGTATACGTTCGAGATGATGAAGCAATGGTTTGATGATAAAGCGGAGTCAGGCTACCCTATTTTAGTATTTGAAGGGGAAGAGGATGGAAACATTTACGGGTTTGCAACATTTGGAGCATTTAGACCACATGCTGCTTATCAGTATACTGTTGAACATTCAATCTATGTTCATAGTGAATATCGCAAAAAAGGAATAGGGACAAAACTGTTAACTGAGTTAATTGAGCAAGCCAAACAAGGCGGATATGCTACATTAATTGCTGGAATCGATGCGGTTAATACAAACAGTATTGCTGTACACACTCGGTTCGGTTTTACACATGTAGGAACCATCACAAAAGCCGGGTACAAATTTGATAAGTGGCTTGATCTAGCATTTTATCAACTGGATTTACCTGGACCAGACCTCACAACAAAGTAGGTGACTTATGGAGCAATCTGTTCAAGTGATGCATTGGGATGTGTTTAGTAAAGAAAAGCATAAAGGAAACCCGGCTGGGGTAGTGTTAGATGCTGATTTTTTATCTGAGGAACAGATGCAAGTCATTGCAAAAAAAGTGGGATTTAATGAAACATCATTTGTTGTTGATTCGAACGTAGCGGACATAAGAATTCGTTATTTCACACCTGGTCATGAAATGAATATGTGTGGTCATGCAACGATGGCTGTCAGTTTCGCTCTCCAAAAAATGGGGAAGCTTCCTGCCAAAGAGTGGACGGTTGAAACGAAGGCAGGCATTATATCCGTTTCTCTTAACGAATCAATCTGTAGGATGCAACAAATGAATCCGAACTTTAAAGCATTCTCAGGTGATAAGGAACGGTTAATGAATTCGATTGGACTAACGAAGGCTGATCTACATGAAACGCTTCCGATTGTATATGGAAGTACAGGCATTTGGACATTACTTGTTCCGATTCGAACACTTGATGCCTTTTCACGAATGAAGCCAACTCCATCCGAATTTCCTGATATTCTGCGTGAGATGCCGCGAGTATCTATTCATCCATTTTGTCTTGAAACAGTAAGTCCTGAAGCTGATATGCATGCGAGACACTTTTCATCCCCTTATTCAGGCACACTTGAAGATGCCATTACAGGCACAGCTTCTGGTGTGATGGGAGGCTATTATGCGACGTACATTAAGCCTGGAGCAGATGTGTATTCGTTACTTGTAGAACAAGGACTTGAGATAGGTAAGGATGGTCGTGTCATGGTGGAGGTCATGAAACGAGAAACTGATTTTGAGATAGCAATCAAAGGAACAGCAACGTTTGTTGGTGAAATCGATAATATCTATAGGTAGGTTTAATAAGACGAACAGTCATGTGTAATGAAGGCTGCTCGTCTTTTTATCTTCATAAATGACGATTGGATCGATACGTTCCAACGGACATTCCCATCGCCTTTCTGAACACTTTATTAAAATAGTTAGCATTTGCGTAACCAACTTCTACTGCAATTTGTTTAATCGGTTTATTAGTATGGGTGAGCAATCTACATGCCTGTTGAAGCCGAACCTGGTTTAAATGTTGAATTGGAGTCGTTTTTGCATATTGTTTAAATTGCCTAAGAAGGGTGTACCTCGAAAGGTTCACTTCTTCTGCGATGTCTTCAAGTGAAATAGGTTGATGAAAATGTTCTTCAATGAAGCGAAGTGCTTGTTTATAGCTATGTGGTTCGCTGTCAGGCTGATTCTCCACTAAAAAATGCTTGATGCAAGCAAGTAAGAAATGATATCCCTGTAAAGAAGCCTGAAACGGATCCTCAAGACGGTTCGACATGGTCTCTTCAATGATTGAGAACAATTGTTTTATAATCGCTTCATTACGGTCTATCGTGGTTACCGGTCCCTTCGCTTCAACGATGTTTCTCCAGATGGCTTCGGCCTCTTGCCCACCAAGTGTTAAAAAAACGAACTCCCACGGCTCTCCTTGTTCTGGTACATAATACCGGTGATCACTCGGAACAGAAACAAAAAAGGCATCACCTGCTTTTAGCTCATAGGTCGTTCCTGCGTATTCGAGACAGCCAACTCCAGATAGTGTGTATTGAAAAATTAAAAATCCATGATCATGTTTTCGCGTCAACCCATGGTAATTGTAGCTTTGCTCAGAGCGAGTTTCCCAGCCAACATTCGTTAACAGAACAGCAGGCTTATGGTTAAGTTGGTTAAAGTCAAATTCATACATTTGATTCATGAGCGATAGATTTTTGATAAGCATCTTAAAACCTCCCAGAAGATATGTATGTAGTTTGCAACAAATTTACCCTACATTTAAAATTAATTACCGTTTAAAAGAAAGCGTTTTCATAATATGATTAATTATAGATAGTATAGCAACTTCAACCGTTTGTTAACAGGTTGATTTCATGATGGAGGTTTATGTTAATGTCGAAAATTACATTTATAGGCGCAGGCAGTACAGTTTTTGTGAAAAATGTGTTAGGGGATTGTATGATGGTTCCTGCATTATCTGGCTTCGAATTTGCGTTATATGATATTGATGCCAAACGGATGGACGAATCACACAAATTGCTTACTCAACTAGCAAGCACTCTGAAGGCAGATGTACACATTAAATCATACAGCGATCGGAAGGAAGCTTTAAAAGGCGCTAAGTATGTGTTTAATGCGATTCAAGTAGGTGGATACAAGCCAAGTACGGTTATTGATTTTGACATACCAAAGAAATATGGATTACGTCAAACGATTGCTGACACAGTTGGAATCGGTGGTATTTTCCGTGCGTTGAGAACGATACCAGTTATGCTCGATTTTACGCGAGATATAGAAGAGGTTGCTCCTGATGCGTTGTTTATGAATTACACGAATCCAATGGCAACACTTATGGGAGCTATTCAACAACACTCTAATGTGAAATCGGTTGGCTTATGTCACAGTGTTCAAATATGCACAAAGGACTTATTTAAAAGCTTAGGGATGGAACATGATCGGATCGAAGAAAAAATTGCGGGAATTAACCATATGGCATGGCTTCTCGAGGTGAAGCAGGATGGAATCGATCTCTATCCAGAAATCAAAAGACGAGCAAATGCTAAGCAGGAAAAAGAACGGCACCATGATATGGTTCGATTTAAATTAATGGAGCACTTTGGTTATTATGTGACGGAATCATCTGAGCATAATGCAGAGTATCATCCTTATTTTATTAAATCGAAGTATCCTGAACTGATCGAACAGTTAAATATTCCACTTGATGAGTATCCAAGACGATGTGAAGAACAGATTGCAAACTGGCAAAAGGTTCAAAAAACACTGATGTCAGAAGGTGTGCAGCATACAAGATCTAAAGAGTATGGCTCACGAATTGTGGAAGCGATTGAAACCAATCAACCATTCAAATTCGGTGGGAATCTATTAAATAAAGGGAACCTAATTACTAATTTGCCAACCAAAGCAACAGTAGAGGTTCCTTGCATTGCAGATCGAAGTGGTATTACACCAACGTTTGTAGGCGAGCTTCCATTACAATTAGCCGGATTAAATCACACGAATATTCATTCTCAGCTACTTACTATAGAAGCAGCTGTTACAAGAAAGAGAGAGTATATTTATCAGGCTGCCCTACTTGATCCACATACAAAAGCAGAACTATCAATTGACGATATTGTGTTAATGTGTGATGAATTGATTGATGCTCATGGTGATTACTTACCGACGTACCAATGATTAAAACAATATGAATTGGGGGAGTAAGGGATGAAAAAACGATCTGGTGTATTTGTACTTGGTGGGATGGCAATTGGACTTGTGGCTCTTGCTGGTTGTAGTAGCTCTGGTTCCTCAGGCGATGGGAAAGTGGAATTAACGTTTTCTGCCTGGGGGAACCCAGCAGAGTTAAAGGTATATCAACGAGCAGTTGATGCTTTTAACGAACAGAGTGAGTCCGTTGAAGTAGAGTTAACAGGCATACCAAACGATAACTATTTTCAAACATTAACCACTAGATTACAAGGTGGGCAAGCGCCAGATTTATTTTATGTAGGAGCAGAAGATATCTCTACTCTTATTTCTAATGGAACGATTGAGCCGCTTAGTGAATTTTTAAATACGGATGCTTCCTTTGTTAAACCAGATGAATTTGCAGATGGATTATGGGGGGCGTCTCAAAAAGATAATGAGATTTATGGATTACCTGTAGACTGTAACCCGTTCCTGATGTATTACAACAAAGGAATGTTTGAAGAAGCGGGAATTAAGACACCTCAAGAGTATTTTGATGAAGGAAATTGGAACTGGGAAGCGATGGAGGAAGTGACATCTGAGTTAAGAGATGCTGGAAAGTACGGATTTGTTCAAGAAGGTGGCCATGGAAATATTATTAACTGGGTATGGTCTAACGGAGGATTATTTGCAGAAGACGACCAAATTGTTGCGGATGAAAATGACTTAACGCTTGAAGCGTTTGAATTTGTTGAGCGCATGGTCGCTGAAAAGAACTTTATCTTCTCAGGTACGCTTCCAGAAGGGCAAGGAATGGATGCCATGTTTATGTCGAATCAAGTGGGAATGGTAGGGGCAGGAAGATGGTTAACACCTATGTTCCTTGAAACAAGTATCGACTTTGATTACATTCCTTGGCCAACAAATACGGATGAAGAGATTCCAAGTGTCAATATTGCAACCGCTTACATGAGTGCGAATGCTAAAGGAGATCATGTAGAAGAAGCAATGGAGTTTGTTTCTTTCTACACATCTCAGCAGGGGCAGGAAACAAGACTAGATGGAGAGGGTAACGCCGTTCCATCCGTAGAAGGTATTGATGAAGTGGTTGTGAATCAAGAGAAACCAGAACATGGCTCGTACTTGCTAGATGCTCGTCAAGCCGGTCGAGTGGTTGGTTTAGAGTTTACGGCTCCTGGCTTAAACAAAGAGCTTGAAGATATTTATGAAGTCATGCTACTTGGAGACCTATCTCCAGAAGAGGCAATCGATCAAGCTTCGGAAGTGGCGAGAGACATGTTAGGCGAATCTTAAGATGAAATGGAGGAGTCAGTGAGTACTCTGACTCCTTTTTAAATGATTCATAGATGAGGAGGAACCACTGATGAATGATTCTAAACGGAAATGGTGGGGCTATTTCTTTATCGCTCCCCAGCTCATTGGTATGCTTGCCTTTTCTATTCTTCCTTTAGGGTTTGCCTTTGGCTTAAGCTTTATGAAGTGGGATGGATTTGGAGAGCGGGAGTTTGTAGGCTTTGCCAACTATATTAGTCAATTTAAAGATGATAACTTTATAACCGCACTTGTGAATACGGCCTACTATTCGGTGTTAGTCATACCAGTTGGAATTGCAGCAGCCCTTTTAGTAGCACTTGCCTTAAACAAAGTGAAAGGAAAAACCGTTTATCGTGTCTTTTTCTTTATGCCTGTGGTAACTAGCTCCGTTTCAATCGGTGTGATCTGGATGTGGTTACTAAACGGAGACATTGGACTCATTAACCAGCTTCTAGCGATGATTGGAATTGACGGGCCGAATTGGCTTACGGATCGAAATTTAGTTCTACCCTCAATTGCAGGCTTAAGTATTTGGTGGGGACTTGGAACAAACATGGTTATTTTCTTAGCAGGACTACAAGGGATCTCTCGTAGCTATTACGAAGCAGCTGATATTGATGGTGCGTCATCGATTCAAAAATTCTTGCATATTACCTTTCCACTACTCTCGCCAACAACGTTTTTTGTTGCCATTATGTCAGTAATTGGCTCCTTTCAAGTATTCGACCAAGCCTATGTTATGACTCAGGGGGGCCCAGGTAAGGCGAGTTATACACTTGTTTATCATATTTATGAGACGGCTTTTGGACGGACGGCTTTTGGTCCAAGTACAGCTTCAGCTATGGTACTGTTTATGATTATCCTGATGTTCACACTGATTCAATTTTCAGTCTCAAGAAAGTGGGTGCACTATGAAGATGGAGGAAGGTAAAACAACGATTGAACAACAACCACCAAAACAAGTGCGTCAAATAAAGAAATCTAAAATACGACCATCTCAAATCGTCCTCCACCTTGCATTGATTATTGGATCACTTTTGATGGCAGGTCCATTTATTTGGATGGCATTAAGTAGCTTAAAATCATTTGAGCAAATCTTTGCCGTTCCACCTGTCTGGATTCCAGATCCATTTATGTGGAGTAATATCACAGATTCATTAAGTGCGATGCCGTTTGGTCGAGCTTATTTTAATAGCTTTTATATTTCATTTGTTGTTGTATTTAGTCAGTTGCTCACATGCTCAATGGCTGCATATGCATTTGCAAAGATTAAGTTTCCAGGATCTCGCTTTTTATTTGTCGCATTTCTAGCAACCATGATGGTTCCAATGCAAGTGACTCTAATCCCTTTATATATCATTATGGATACGATCGGCTGGGTGAACAGTCACCTATCCATTCTCGTACCAAATGCTTTATTTAACGCTTTTGGCGTTTTCCTGCTCAGACAATTTATTATGGGGATTCCAAAAGAGATGGAAGAAGCAGCTGTTATGGACGGAGCAAACCCGCTTTATATTTATTGGAAAATCATTCTGCCACTTGTAAGACCGGCTCTAGCAGCATTCGGGATCTTCTCGTTTATCGGGATATGGAACAACTTTATCCAGCCGTTAGTCTTTTTAAGTGATCAGGATTTATATACGGTACCGTTATTACTAGCAACATTTAAAGGACTATATGTGACAAACTGGCCACTTATGATGGCAGGAGCAACCATTTCTGTTATTCCGGTTCTCGTCATTTATGTATTTGCCCAACGACAAATCATTGAGGGAATTGCATTAACAGGTGTGAAAGGGTAAACCCTATACAAATCAAGGAGCCAGGTTTTCCAAATGGAGAACCTGGCTACATGTCTTTAAAGAATTGGATAAGCAAATAAAACATCTTGTCTGATAGAACAAGTAATAATAAAATTTCACGTACCGTATTATATAACGTTTCTAAAATAAGAGGCAAGGACAAAAAAACAAGCTGACTAGTGAGGTCAGCTTGTTTAATGAGAAAATTAATGAATCGTCCGAAAGACACCAATCACTTTTCCTAAAATCGTAACAGATGAAAGAATGATCGGTTCCATTGATGCATTCTCAGGTTGAAGTCGAATTCGATCTTTTTCCTTAAAGAAGCGTTTAACCGTTGCTTCATTTTCATCTGTCATGGCAACGATAATGTCTCCGTTATTAGCAGTCTGCTGCTGTCTAACAATCACCATGTCACCATCGTAGATTCCAGCCTCAATCATACTTTCCCCTTCAATTACTAACACATATGTATTGTCATCAGCCGTCATATGCTCTGGAAGAGGCAAGTAATCTTCAATACTTTCAATCGCAGTAATAGGAAGACCAGCGGTAACCTTACCGATGATGGGTGCATAGCTTGCTTGACGCTTAGGATTTTCGCTAGCCCCTACCATTTCTTCTAAATCTAGTACTTCAATTGCTCTAGGTTTAGTAGGATCGCGACGGATGTAGCCTTTTTTCTCAAGTCTTGATAAATGACCATGAACTGTAGAACTTGATGCGAGCCCAACTGCTTCGCCGATTTCACGTACAGAAGGTGGATAACCTTTTTTGCGGACTTCTACTTTTATAAATCCAAGAATTTCTTCCTGACGTTTAGAAAGCTTTGTCATTCTATTACACTCCTCTAACGTTTCCTTTGTATTTAAATCCTACCATACGAACATATGTAACGCAAACATAAGTTCTGAAAAGATAGTTGACACAAACGAATGTTCCCTTTAATATAAAAGGCGAACAAACATTCTATTAGAGGTGAGCGATATGAGTAAGAAATGGACAGGACAGGAATTCTTTTTACTTGGAGCAGCCATCATTACATTAGGCCTTATGTATATAACGATTTTACTTCCAAATGACCAAATGGATCAGCAAATTGTTGATCGTGTTGACGAACAATATGATAATGTTGTAGAAAGGGTACCAGCAGCAAATGTGGATTACGCGTATAAATTTAGTAATGGAGTAAAAAGTGATGGAAAAACGGACAAATAGGGTCATTATTTATAGTAGAGTAAGTACGGAAAAAGAAGAGCAGCAAACATCACTTGAAAGACAAGAGCAAGAACTTGCCGCAATGGTTAAAGAAAAGCAATGGTCACTTGTTCGTTCCATTAAAGAGAAAGCTAGTGGGTATGAAATTGATCGAGAAGAAATGTTAACGATTCTTGATCTAGCTAAAGAAAAAGCGTTTGATATTTTATTAATACAAGACGAAACAAGATTAGCTAGGGGACATGCTCGTATGGCACTCCTCTATCAGCTAAAGAAATTTGGTATCCATATCTTCACTTTACAGGATCATGAACAGTTGCAACTATCAGAAGCTGATGAGATGGTTTTAAGTATTGTTTCTATTGTTGAGGAATATCAAAGAAAGCTTCATAATTTAAAGATCCGTAGAGGGATGAAGCGAGCGATGGCAGATGGCTACCACCCTGAACAGAACTTTTCAAGCTTAGGCGGAGGCGGACGAGACCGTTTGGATGTTCCGTTACAAGAAATCATTCGTTTAAGAGAAAGAGGACTGGCTTTTTATGATATTTCTGCAACATTAAAAGGGCTTGGATATAATTTGTCAAAAGCAACTGTGCATCGCCGGTATCAAGAGTATATGAAACAAAAAGAGGTAGAGTCTAATGCCAGCAATTAACCTCTGAGCAGTGAAGTTGAAGGTTTTTATCTTACGTGATAACATAATGATCAAATTGAGTTGTATCTAGAAAGTGAGTGTTCATCATGCTACACCAAGATAAATTAAATCGTATTAATCAGCTTGCTAAAAAAGCAAAAGATAGTGGACTAACTCTTTCTGAAGCAAAAGAGCAAAAAGATCTTCGTGCAGAATATCTTAAAGGGTTTCGAAACTCTTTCAAAAATCAACTACACTCTGTAAAAGTTGTTGACGAAGAAGGAACAGATGTCACTCCAGAAGCACTAAAAGAAAGTAAAAAACGTTTTAATGGTCATACTCATTAAAGACTACTTATAAAAGTAGTCTTTTTTACAAACAATCATAGTTGTCTGACCTTGTGAAATTGACGGGAATTGTATATGATGAGTGAGAAATAAGAAAATTGAAGTTTTACAGGAGGATGAACATACATATGTCTACAAATGCAGAAATAGTTGCAATTAACACCATTCGTACATTGTCGATTGATAGTGTAGAAAAAGCGAATTCTGGTCACCCGGGAATGCCGATGGGGGCAGCACCAATGGCTTTTGCCTTATGGACAAAGTTTATGAATCACAATCCTAGTAACCCAGAGTGGAGCAACCGCGACCGTTTTGTTCTTTCTGCTGGTCACGGTTCGATGCTTTTATATAGCTTGTTACATCTAACAGGGTACGATCTAAGCCTTGATGACCTTCAACAGTTTAGACAGCTAGGAAGCCGTACACCTGGGCACCCTGAATTTGGTCACACACCCGGCGTTGAAGCAACAACAGGTCCACTTGGACAAGGTGTAGCAATGGCTGTTGGTATGGCGATGGCTGAAAGACATCTTGCAGCCACTTATAATAAAGATACTTTTTCCGTTGTAGACCATTTCACATATAGCATTTGTGGAGATGGAGATCTAATGGAAGGGATTTCTGCTGAGGCAGCTTCCCTAGCTGGACATCTTAAATTAGGTCGTTTAATCGTGCTTTACGATTCAAATGATATTTCTTTAGATGGTGACCTGCATCACTCTTTCTCAGAAAGTGTGGAGGATCGTTATAAAGCGTATGGCTGGCAAGTGATTCGAGTAGAAGACGGAAATGATGTAACAGAAATCTCAAATTCAATTGAGCTTGCTAAAACAGATGACCGTCCGACACTAATTGAAGTGAAAACAACAATCGGTTTTGGTTCACCGAACAAGTCAGGTAAATCAGCTTCTCACGGTTCACCACTTGGTGCGGATGAAGTGAAACTAACAAAAGAAGCGTACGCTTGGGATTACGAAGGGGACTTCTATATTCCGAGTGAAGCAGCAGAGCTATTTGCTCGTGTTGTAGAAGAAGGCGCTGATAAAGAGAAAGAATGGAATCAATTGTTTGAGAAATATGAAGAAGCGTATCCTGAGCTTGCAAAAGAATTTAAGCTTGCAATGGCTGGAGAGCTTCCTGAAGGTTGGGATCAAGAGGCTCCAGTTCATGAAGTGGGTACAAGTGTGGCAAGTCGTGCGTCTGCAGGGCAAGCTTTAAACGCTTTTGCTAAACATGTTCCACAATTATTTGGGGGCTCAGCTGACTTAGCCGGATCAAACAACACAACGTTAAAAGGACAAGACAACTTCAGCCGTGATCAATACGACGGCCGTAATATCTGGTTCGGAGTGCGTGAATTCGCTATGGGTGCTGCTTTAAATGGTATGGCATTACACGGTGGACTTAAAGTATTTGGTGGAACATTCTTTGTGTTCTCGGATTATTTACGTCCAGCTATTCGTTTAGCTGCGTTAATGGGTCTTCCTGTTACGTATGTATTTACTCATGACAGTATTGCTGTTGGAGAAGATGGTCCGACTCACGAACCGGTTGAACAGCTGGCAGCGCTTAGAGCAATGCCTAATCTTTCAATCATTCGTCCTGCTGATGGAAATGAAGCAACAGCTGCATGGAAATTAGCTCTTGAATCAACAAATCAGCCTACAGCTCTTGTGTTAAGCCGTCAAAACCTTCCTACTATTGAAGGAACGGCTGAGCATGCGTATGAGGGTACTAAAAAGGGTGCGTATGTAATTGATCAAGCTGAAGGGGAAGCACAAGTTCTTCTTCTTGCATCAGGTTCTGAGGTAGGTCTTGCCGTTGAAGCGAAAAAAGAGCTTGAGAAAGATGGCATTCGAGTAAGTGTTGTAAGTATGCCAAGTTGGGATCGCTTTGAAGCTCAATCAAAAGAGTACAAACAAAGTGTGATTCCAAAACAGATTAAAGCTCGTCTAGGTATTGAAGTTGGAGCTTCACTAGGTTGGGATCGTTATGTAGGTGATGAAGGGGACATTCTTGCCATTGACCGTTTTGGTGCTTCTGGTAAAGGGTCTGAGATTCTTGCTGAATATGGTTTCACCGTTGAAAATGTTGTAGCAAAGGTTAAAGCCCTGCTTCAATAACTTTTGCAGAGGTAGTCAATGATGACTGCCTCTTTTTTTTGACAAGCATCGACCAAATCTTCGACAGCAAGAAACAGCCTTTTTAATACGAGTTATGTATACTTGGCACACATACTGTATAAAAGAGGAGGGGGAAGGTTGAGAAGCTACCAATTATATCTGCTAGACGAAGCGATTGTGAATCGTTATTATGGTCAGGAAATAAAGCTTTTTAATTTATTTTGTGAACGTTTTACGGCAGATCATACGTTAAGACCCCTGCTAACAAAACAAGTAGAGTTTATTACAAAGCCACTTCCATTAAAGGATGTATCAAAAATCCTCATGCAAGAAGACTATTACTTAAGTAGTAAGCGTTTGGATTTATCCACCTTTCGAATGGAGCATCGCTCATCTGGAAGCTGGATTGATGTTAAGATAAAAGACCAGCACCTCCTTCTGTTAGCTTTTGGTAAATTGGAGATAGAGACACGGTTATTTGAGAGACTGAAGGAGTTAGATACGTATTTTTTTGCCGTGAACGTAGGTCAAAAGCGGTTCGGATGGCTAGGCCCAATAAAAAAAGTACAGGCCTTCCAAAATAGCCATTCTATTTGAAAACCTTTCCTTTAAATGCGTTCCAACTTAAGATATAATAGATGAGGATGTACGGAGCGATTCCGTCGTTTGATTTAGTTTGAAGGAGGACGTTCACCGAAATGTGGATTCATATTATTGGTTATACAGTAGCTGTTCTTGCGGGACTAGCTATCGGATTCTTTGTTGCTCGTAAAACAATGATGTCTTACTTGAAAAAGAACCCGCCTATCAATGAACAAATGCTACGTGTAATGATGATGCAAATGGGACAAAACCCATCACAGAAAAAGATTAATCAAATGATGAAAGCCATGCAGAAGCAGCAAACCAAATAAATAATGCAAGCACCTCTATATGAGGTGTTTTCTGCGTTAGAAGGGGGATTACGTGCGGGTCTATAAAGACTTATGGTGGTTTTTTAAAGAGGAAAAAAGAGCGTATGTACTAGGAATCTTTGTCTTAATTATTGTTTCTTTATTAGTTCTTGTACCTCCATATATCATTGGGCAGATTGTTGATGGAATAAATGAATCAACGTTAACGCGATCTTCCCTGACACAGTGGATTTTATTATTACTCACAGTGGGGGTAGTAACCTACGCTTTGAGGTATGTTTGGCGAATTATGATCTTTGGAGCATCCATTCGGCTTGCTAGAACCATTCGAAATCAGTTATATGAACACTTTACCAAGATGTCGAGTCGATTTTATCAGAGATTTAAAACCGGTGATTTGATGGCGCATGCTACGAATGACGTGAGAGCTGTACAAATGACGGCAGGCCAGGGTGTGTTAACAATTGTTGACTCGCTCACAATGGGCGGGGTGGTTGTATTAACGATGGCCATTGTGATTGATTGGAAATTAACACTAATTACGTTATCTCCTATGCCTTTTATGGCTCTACTTACAAATTATTATGGTGGTTTATTACATAAACGGTTTCGTGATGCACAACAATCTTTTTCAGAATTAAATGACAATGTCCAGAGTGCAATAAGTGGTGTAAGGGTGACAAAAGCATTTGGTCAAGAACAGGCAGAAACTGATCAATTTACGAACAAATCGTTGGATGTTGTGTCAAAAAATATTAAAGTAGCAAGGATTGACGCCTTGTTTTCTCCAACTATTTCGTTAATCGTAGGAATTTGTTATTTTCTTGCTATTGTTTTTGGCGCGAGATCCGTTGTAAACAATACATTAACGATTGGTGAGTTAACAAGTTTCACTGTTTACTTATCTCTGTTAATTTGGCCGATGCTTGCATTAGGAATGTTTTTTAATACCGTTGAACGTGGTCGTGCCTCATACGATCGCATACGCTTAGTACTTGCTGAACAAGAAACCATTCACGAAGAACCAGATGCGCATGATCAACCTGCTGTTGGGGACATTGATGTTCAGATTGACCTCTTTCACTATCCTGGTTCAACCTCTGCTGCATTAAGGAAGATTGATTTAACCATTAAAAAAGGTCAAACCATTGGTATTGTTGGAAAAACGGGTAGTGGTAAAACCACTTTACTTCGTCTGTTACAACGAGAATACGATGTGACAAGCGGGGAAATTCGAATAGATGGAATTCCATTACATAAGTGGCGTTTACAACGAGTAAAAGAGATGTATGGAACGGTGCCACAGGATCACTTTTTATTTTCAGCTAGCATTGCGGATAATGTCGCATTTGCAAATCCTAGGGCGTCAATGACTGACATTATAAAAGCCTGTCAGTTGGCTGATATTCATAAAGATATCCTAGGATTCAAACGTGGATACGATACATTAGTTGGAGAGCGTGGCGTCACATTGTCGGGAGGTCAGAAGCAACGAATTTCAATTGCTCGGGCTCTCGTTTCAGATCCTAATGTTTTGATGATGGATGATGCCTTGTCAGCAGTTGATGCGGCAACAGAGGAAGAAATATTAAAACAGTTAAAGGCTAACCGGAAGGATCGTACAAATATTATCACAGCTCACCGATTAAGTGCGATCAATCATGCTGACTTTATTTTAGTATTAAGTGATGGAGAAGTGATTGAGCGAGGAACACATCAAGAGCTAATGAAAGCCTCGGAATGGTATTTCAGAATGTACAATCAGCAGCAGCTTGAGTATGCGGTCGAGAAAGGAGGGAAGGATACGTGAAACATGAAGATCGAGTCCTGACTAGTAAAGATCAGAAGCAACTCTTATTTAGATTGTTACGGTATACGAAGCCACATCGATTGAAAATCATACTTGCGCTAACTTTACTCGGAAATGGTACGGCGGCTGAATTGCTTGGTCCCATTCTAGTGAAAATATTTATAGATGATTATTTGACGGTTGGTGACTTTCCCTTTTCACCTCTATTGACCCTCGCTATCGTTTATATTGTCTTACATATTGGCGGCGTGGTAGCTTCTTATATCCAAGGGTTGATGTTCCAAGAAGTGGCCTTGAGCATTATTCAAAAGCTAAGGGTCGATGTATTTGAACATGTTCAAAAATTAGGATTATCCTTTTTTGATCGTACGCCCGCAGGTGGATTGATTTCACGAATCACAAATGATACAGAATCAATCAAAGAACTGTATATGAGTGTATTAGCTGTATTTATTCAGAATTTTCTATTTTTATTCGGTACATTTATAGCCATGTTTTATTTAAATGCAACACTTGCCTTTTATTGTCTCATTTTTTTACCACTGATTTTATGGCTTATGAAATTATACCGGTCCATGAGTGCAAAGTTCTATGCCGATCTAAGTGGCAGGCTTAGTCAATTAAATGGGAAGATGAATGAATCCATCCAAGGAATGGCGATTGTTCAAATGTTCAGGCAAGAGGGTAGACTAAGAGAAGAATTTAAAGATGTGAACGAGCAGCATACATCAGCTGGGTTAAAAGCGATGAAGGTTGATGGACTATTACTTCGACCAATGGTGGATATCTTGGCTATTCTTGCACTAGTAATCGTGCTTGGATTCTTTGGAGTTCAGTCATTTCAAACAACTGTTGAAATTGGTGTCCTTTATGCATTTATTAATTATTTGGATCGTTTTTTTGAACCAGTTAATCAAATTATGATGCGCCTTTCCATGTATCAGCAAGCCATTGTGTCCGCTGGGCGTGTTTTCACTTTGATGGATCACGACGAATATGCACCTTCTAGCAAACAGATAGCTAGCGAAAATACAAAAAGTCAAAGCAGCATTGAGTTTAGAGATGTGACATTTTCTTATGACGAGCAGACCGATGTATTAAAGAATATTTCGTTTAAGGTAAACAAGGGAGAAACGTTAGCTTTAGTGGGGCATAGCGGAAGTGGTAAAAGTTCAATTGTTAATTTACTTATGAGATTTTATGAGTTGAAAGAAGGATCAATTTATATAGATGGTCAGCCATTATCTGCTTATTCGAATCAAGAACTAAGATCGAAGCTGGGATTAGTGTTACAAGATTCATTTCTATATAGCGGAACTATTGTTTCAAATATTACGTTAAATCGGTCAACTGTTTCAAAAGAATCGGCACAACAAGCGGCAGCACTTGTTGGAGCAAAAGAGTTTATTGAAAAATTACCAGGCAAGTGGGACACTGAAGTGACAGAAAGAGGGTCAACACTTTCGGGTGGACAAAGGCAGCTGATATCCTTTGCGAGGACAATGGCACATAATCCGAGTATTCTCATTATGGATGAAGCAACCGCCAATATTGATACCGAAACCGAAGAAGTAATACAAACCGCACTTAGGAAGATGCAAGAGAATCGAACAACGATTGCCATTGCTCATCGCCTCTCAACTATAAAAGATGCCGATCATATCCTTGTTCTTCATCAAGGAGCATGTATAGAGCAGGGGAATCATCAGCAGCTACTTCAAATGAATGGCCTCTACAAAAAAATGTATGAGTTACAAAAGGGATCTGACTCCATTTTGTCATAAATAAACGCACCTCATCTTGAATGAAATGGGGTGCGTTTGCTTTCTTTATCATATTGGTTAAGTAGCTTGTCAAGTTCTTGACTGATTTTCAACACATTTGAAGAGCTTAAGCCATTCGATCGAGACGCCACAAGAAGCTGTTGGCGTTTCATTTCTATGATTTCATGTAAGGAATGCTTCACCATATCAGACGTCCCTTCTCTACTAAACTACAATCAAGGGTACTAATAATCAAACGATTTGACAATGAATAAAAAACGAACAAACCATGTAAAATTGTTATCTGTTTTAAAAAAGTTAGGAGGAGTGCTCCAGCAAATGTTTATATGGCGTCATATCAATTTGCTTTTTTTGTAAAGTTTTTATTAGAAACTTATGATCACGCTTAGGTGTTGCGAGGATATAGCCCCGAATCATGTGCGGTTCAGTTATAGAAGTAGCCTTTTCCTCTAAAGCAAGTTGACTGATCTTCCCAGCTATTTTTCCTTTTGCGACATCTCGAAATAACTCAGGTACAGGTTCAACTAGTTCGTTTAACAACTGTTTTTGTGGCTCGTCCCAAAGAGGAAGCGCTTTATCGATATAGTAATCCTGCCAATCGAGGATTGATTTACCATCCTCTTTAGGAAGTCGCTTCAAGAACTTCCGAAACATAAAGAATCCACCGATAAACATAATGGTAATAAGAAAAAGAGTCCAAAAGACAATAAACCATATAAACCAATCAGACATGCTGGTCCATCAACCTTTCTTTGAAAGTGTAATTACATCTTACGTGGAGAATAAAATGCATGGTGAGCAGAAGTTAAACCCACTCTAGGATAATAATCCATCGCTTCAGGTGCTGATAATAAAACGAGACTACATGAATCGCCAATCTCCTTTTTTGTTTGTTCGATAAGCTCACGACCAATTCCTGCAGATTGATACTCTTTATGTACGGCTAAATCAGATAAGTAACAACAATAACAAAAGTCCGTTAATGACCGAGCGATACCTACAAGCTTATCACCATCTCGAACAGAAATGAGAAGAGGGGCAGCTTCAATCATTTGCTCGATTCTCTTAAGGTCTGAGGTGGGACGTTTAATACCCGAAGATTCAAATACATCTGCTACCTCACTTGCTGTAACAGAAGCGTTTACATAATATGATAGTTGCATAGGCTCACTTCCTCTACTAAGATAAAGTTATTCTTAGAATAACATAGAAACAGGTGAAGACAATGACGAATGAGCAAGCGGTGTCTCTTTTAGAGGAATTACGGAGTGGGAACATACAGGAATTAAAAGTGGAAAAAGAAGAATTCCTCACATTTAGACAAGCGTTAATGAAAGCCGAAGATGTGTCGAATTTTAGAGGAAGAGCCAAGCATCATGGAATGACCATTTACACCTATGAACCGAATTGGGCATAACGTTAAACAGAGGGTGCGCGTTCACGCGGACCCTCTGCATCTATTCACCTATGTGAGCATTTTATAACCAGCTAGCACCAACAATCACTAGAAGAATAAAAAGCACAACGATCAGCGCGAAACCACTTCCGTTTTCATAACCCATATAAAGCACCTCCTTCTTACATGGATAGTACAGTATATGCAAATCGAAAAAAAACGGACTGTATCTGACGCCTAATTACCATGCGAGCTACCCTTCGCCGTTCGTTTGGCTCACATGATTCGCTTTCTTCACTTTTTTTGACCCACTTAATGGCTCTGGTTGTCCACCTCGTTGCCCTTTACCGGCATTGCTTCGAATGTCTTTAGCATTATGTCGCTCTGTCATCATGATCCTCCTAAAGTTTAAATGTTTAATGTTTTCATTTTAGTATTTACGCGAAAAATGGTTTCTAATCTGACCTTTTTTTGCTATTCTATTTAGGGGGAGCGAATGAATACATATTAAAGCGCTTTCTAAAAAAGTCACACATTTAGACAATATTGTCGATCTAAGGTAAGATAGTTTGGAGAAGGAGGGTCTAACATGTCAAAAAGTAACGACGTTTTTAATGCACGTTCTTCCTTTCAAAGCGGGGGAGAAACCTACCACTATTATGCACTTGAAGCCCTAGAAAAGGCTGGTCTTGGTGAAATTAGCAAGCTACCTTTTTCAGTAAGAGTGCTCCTGGAATCCGTACTACGTCAATATGACGACTATGTGATTAAAAAAGAGCATGTTGAAAATCTAGCGCAATGGGGAACGTCAGGTCAAAAAGAAATTGATGTTCCATTTAAACCTGCTCGAGTGATTCTTCAGGATTTTACAGGAGTACCTGCGGTTGTAGACTTAGCTGCACTTAGACAAGCTATGTCGAAATTGGGTGGAGATCCTGCGGTTATTAATCCAGAAATTCCAGTTGATTTAGTTATTGACCACTCTGTTCAAGTTGATAAGTTTGGAACAGATGACTCATTAGCATTTAATATGAATCTTGAATTTGAACGTAACGAAGAACGTTACGAATTCCTAAATTGGGCAAAAAAAGCGTTTGATAATTATCAAGCGGTTCCACCTGCAACAGGTATTGTTCACCAAGTGAACTTAGAATATCTTGCAAATGTTGTTCAAGCTGTAAAACAAGGCGAGGACACTGTTGCATTCCCTGATACTCTTGTAGGAACAGACTCGCATACAACGATGATTAATGGTATTGGTGTCCTTGGCTGGGGAGTTGGCGGAATTGAAGCGGAAGCAGGAATGCTTGGACAGCCTTCATATTTCCCTGTACCTGAAGTTGTTGGGGTTAAATTTGTAGGTAATTTAGCAAGCGGTACCACAGCGACTGATATCGCGCTTAAGGTTACTCAAGTACTTCGTGAGAAAAAGGTTGTTGGAAAGTTTGTTGAGTTCTTTGGACCTGGACTTTCTGAAATGCCTTTAGCTGATCGTGCGACCATTTCAAATATGGCTCCAGAGTACGGTGCGACATGTGGATTCTTCCCAGTTGATACTGAGGCTCTTAGTTATATGAGACTTACAGGCCGTGATGAGAAACAAATTCAGCTTGTTGAAGATTATAATAAAGCAAATGGTTTATTCTATGTACCAGGTGAAACAGCTGACCCAACGTACACAGATATTGTTGAGATTGATCTATCTGAAATTGAAGCAAATCTTTCTGGTCCTAAACGTCCTCAAGATTTAATCAAGCTTACAGATATGCAATCACAATTCAAAAAAGCAGTTGTTGCTCCTTCTGGTACACAAGGACTTGGTCTAGACAAAAAAGAATTCGACAAAGTCGTTGATGTTCAATATAAGGATGGACGTCAAGCAACAATGCAAACGGGTGCAATTGCGATTGCAGCGATCACAAGTTGTACAAACACTTCCAACCCATACGTCATGCTTGGTGCTGGTCTTGTTGCGAAAAAGGCTGTAGAACGTGGATTAACAGTGCCTGAATATGTGAAAACATCTCTTGCACCAGGTTCTAAAGTTGTAACAGGGTACCTTGCTAAAGCTGGGCTTCAATCGTATATGGATACTCTTGGATTCAACAATGTTGGATACGGCTGTACAACATGTATCGGAAACTCTGGACCGCTTGAACTTGAAGTGGAGGATGCTATTTCTTCAAATGACTTAACGGTAACATCTGTTCTTTCAGGTAACCGTAACTTTGAAGGGCGTATTCATCCTCTCGTAAAAGCAAACTATCTTGCTTCTCCTCCACTTGTTGTGGCTTACGCGTTAGCAGGTACGGTTGATGTAGACCTTAAGAACGATCCACTTGGTCAAGACCAAGACGGAAATGATGTCTTCTTCAAGGATATCTGGCCTACAACTGATGAAGTGAAGCAAGTGGTTGCCCAAACGGTGACTCCAGAGCTATTTAAAGAACAGTATGCAGATGTTTTCACTGCAAATAAGCGTTGGAATGAAATTGAAACTACAGATGATTCCTTGTACAAATGGGATGAGGATTCAACTTATATTGCTGATCCTCCTTACTTTGAAGGATTAACAGAAGAGCCTCAGGATATTCATTCTCTTTCTGATCTTCGTGTAATCTGTAAGTTTGGTGACTCTGTAACAACAGACCACATTTCACCAGCCGGTGCAATTGGTAAAACAACGCCAGCAGGAAAATACCTAATTGACAAAGGCGTTGAGCCACGTGATTTCAACTCTTATGGCTCAAGACGTGGTCACCACGAAGTGATGATGCGTGGAACATTTGCAAACATTCGTATTCGTAATGAAGTAGCACCTGGTACAGAAGGTGGCTTCACAACGTTCTGGCCAACTGAAGAAGTGATGCCGATTTATGATGCAGCAATGAAATACAAAGAATCCCAGACTGGACTTGCGATCCTTGCTGGTAAAGATTACGGAATGGGAAGCTCAAGAGACTGGGCTGCAAAAGGGACAAACCTTCTTGGAATTAAAACAGTTATCGCAGAGAGTTACGAGCGTATTCACCGCAGTAACCTTGTGTTAATGGGTGTTCTTCCATTGCAATTTAAAGATGGAGATAACGCTGAATCCCTAGGGTTAACTGGAAGAGAAGCCATTAGTGTTGATATTACAAACGATGTGAAACCACGTGAGCATGTAACGGTAACGGCTACTGCTGAAGACGGCGCAGTCACAACGTTTGAAGCACTTGTTCGTTTTGACAGTGAAGTAGACGTAGATTACTATCGTCATGGTGGTATCCTTCCGATGGTCCTTCGTAGCAAGCTTGCTTAATTGAATGACATGTAAGAACAGTCTGATCCTCAGACTGTTCTTTTTTTGTTCAATCTTTGTTCACGGATACATAAGAGGTTTTTAGTTTTAAAAAAGAGGGAATGTATGTATAGTTGGACTAGGTACATAGAAAATACATAAAAAATGGAAGATGGAGGATAAGATTATATGATCAATTTTTCAATCCGAAGGCCTATTTTTACTCTAGTAGGAATGGTCCTATTTATTATCATTGGTATCGTGGCAATAACGAGGTTGCCGCTACAATTATTTCCCGAAATAAACCCTCCTGTAGCTGCTGTTATTACAAGTTACAGCGATGTTAATCCAAACGAAATAGAAGATACGGTCACAATACCCCTCGAACAACAATTATCAACAACCTCAGGTTTAAAGAACATGACCTCTAATTCAATGGAAGGCACTTCCATGATTATCCTTGAGTTTGACTGGTCGACTAATATTGAAGATGTAGAACTTGATATTATTAATACATTAAGAGGTGCAAACCTCCCCTCAGACGCAAATGAACCAAGTTTTGTGAAATTTGATCCATCGATGATGCCTTTAATTCAAATGGCGGTTACATCTAATCAGGATTTAGTTGATTTTCAGGACAAAGTAGCAGACCTTGAAGATGAACTTATCCGAATTCCCGGTGTAGCAAGTGTTGGGGAAAGCGGTAGTTTATCTGAAGAAATTCAAGTGGACCTTGATCCTGAGTCGTTAGAAGAAGCAGGGCTAAGTCAAGGTGAAATCGTTTCAGCAATACAAGCTAGCGATATCTCATTACCTGGTGGTACTGTTAAACGAGATGATTTAAGTTTAACAACAAGAGTTGTAAAAGAACTGTCAAACGTCGAAGAATTAGAAGAACTAGTGGTAGGTGTGAATCCGACAGGAGATGAATTAACTTTAACAGACGTTGCAGAAGTAAGGGTAGCACTTGAAGATCAAGAAGTGCTTACACGATCCAATCAGCAAGAAGCGATTCAACTAAGTATCATGCCAGAGTCTGGCGCAAACACCGTACAAATTTCAAATGCTGTGAATGATCAACTGGAAGAATTGCTGCTTGACGCAGAATACGAGGATCTTGAAGCTGCAATTCTATATGATGAAGGGGATTTTATTTCTGCTTCTGTTGATAGTGTAACAAGCGCAATGATTTATGGTGGTCTTTTAGCTATGGTTGTTCTCTTATTCTTCTTACGCAACCTTAAGACACCTTTTATTGTAGGAATAGCAATTCCATTTTCTGTTATCGTTACATTTGGATTTATGTTTTTTGCTGACATTGGCCTTAATATCATGAGTTTAGGTGGCCTTGCGCTGGGAATCGGAATGTTGGTTGATAACGCCATTGTTGTAATTGAAAACATCTATCGCCATCTATCCATGAAAAAAGAACCCAAGCAAGCTGCATTCGACGGAACCAAAGAAGTAAGTGGAGCGATTATTGCTTCTACTCTAACGACCGTTTCTGTCTTTTTACCAATCGTGTTTATCAGTGGGATCGTAGGCGATTTATTTAAAGAACTAGCGTATACCGTTTCGTTCAGTTTAATTGCCTCCCTTCTTGTTGCACTAACGGTAGTACCAATGCTTGCAAGCCGTTTACTTAAAAAACCAAGCGAAGAAACAGAATCGAAACGTAGAACATCTAGAGTAATGGAAGGATTGAGACACTCAACTATTTGGTCATTAAAGCATCGATTTACAGTGCTTGCTATCACATTTGTTCTATTAGTTGGAGGAATATTCGGATTAACAACCGTTGGAACGGAGCTTATTCCTGATAGTGACCAAGGTACATTTTTTGTAGACGTAGAATTAGAGCCTGGAACAAGTTTAGAACGAACACAAGAAACCGTTGAGTCAATAGAAGAGATTCTAGACGGATATCGAGAAGTTGAGAATTATGTTAGTACTGCAGGGTCTGGAGACAATCAAATGATGGGTGGAAGTGATTCAAGCTATACGGCTGAAATTACGGTGTCAATGGTTGATCCAGATGATCGGAATCAAAGTACTGCTGCCTTCTTAGAATCCATTGAACGAGAAATAGAGCGTGCGGATTCTGATGCTGAAATAAGAGCATACACCGCTTCTGCTGCATTTGGAGGCGAAGCGAACACTCTACAATTCACGTTAACGGATTCTAATCAAGAACGACTGTATGAACAAGCTGATGAATTACAAACTGAATTAAATGACGAACGATTGGTTCGTGATATCGAACTAAGTATAGAAGAACAAGTACCAGAGATACTTCTCACCATCGATGAAGAAGCAGCGCGTTCAAATGGGTTAACACCATCTGAAATTGCACAGCAGGTCAATACGGCAACAAGAGGAGAAGTAGCCACAGTTATCGAGGAAGAAGGACAATTTTTAGAAGTAATTGTTCGTCTTACGCCTGAGTCAACAGAAAGCACTGAAGAACTCGAGAATCTTAATATCCGAACGGCTGAAGGTGAATTCGTTTCACTAAATGAAGTGGCTTCAATAGAAGAGGGATTAAGTCCTGCATCCATTCAACGATTAAATCAAGAGGGAGCGGTGGAATTTACCGTCACTTATACTGAAGCAAGCAATCTCAGCTCGATCCGTTCTGCGGTTGATACGATCGTAGACGATGTTGAACTTGATGACTCAACAACATTCACGTATGGCGGGGAACAAGAGATATTGGATGATTCAATTAATAGTATGATTTTAGCGATCGTACTAGCTGCCGTCTTTATTTACTTAATCATGGCTGCGCAATTTGAATCGTTGAAGCTTCCATTTATCATTATGTTTACAGTACCACTAGTTGTTATTGGAGTATCCATTTCGCTTGTGGTCACTCAAACCGCCATTGGGATTACAACGTTTATCGGTTTAATCATCTTGCTTGGTATTGTTGTAAACAATGGTATTGTTATGCTTGACTTTGTTAACCAGATGAAGGAAAAGGGAATGTCAACGTACCAGGCATTAATTGAATCGGTTCAACTACGCACAAGACCGATTGTTATGACATCGGCAACAACGATCCTTGGAATGGTACCTTTATCTCTGGCCATCGGAGAAGGATCCGAATTCCAACAACCAATGGCTATTGCGATAATTGGTGGATTAATTAGTGGAACGTTGTTAACGTTGTTTGTCATCCCTGTTGTTTATAGTTTGCTTGATAAAGAAACAAGACGGAGACAAAACTATGTGACAACGGTTGAGGGTGACTACTATGAAGTGCCTGAACCTAAGCATTTAACTCAACGTGAAGAAGAAACACCTATCTTACCGGAAGTGAACGAAGAGAACGATCTATCAACCCGTACACCTTCCAAACAGTCTGACGAGCAAGACCTTTCGTCAGATGATGAAAGTAGGAAAACGAATCAAGCGTCTGATCTTTCAAAGGATGAAATATTAGATGCTCTAGAAGACCTTCTAAAGAACAGACGAAAAGACTCTGATGAATAAGTCTTGTTTTGGATAAAAGGAGGCGTCTAGGCCATCCTATGGATAAACCATTAGGAGGTGCCAGATAGATGAGCAAACCAAATCAAGAAGGCAGACAATTTCGTCCGGATCATTTAGGAACTCATCCCCGTGAGTCGGATTCAAATAACGGGAAGAAAATGAATACAAAATCGAACCAGAAGCCTGACTATATCCCTCCAAAAGGCTAGGTATACGACATCCATCCCATCATTCGGGGTGGATGTTTTCCATTTATCAAGTGGATTAGATCCTTTTTCTTTTGGTATAAAAACACTTCTGATATAGTTTATTTAGATAAGTAGGCGAACGAGTTAACGTACGAGGAGAGGATCAGATGCTACAATCCATAGAATCACTGGAAGAACTAAAAAACTGGCTTGAAGACATTAAATCAGGAAAGGTTGAGGTTAATGAAACGAGGCTTTGGCGCCATTTAACACAGTGGGAGAAGGAATTAAAGCAACAATCCCCAACATCTTATGCAGATGGATTAATCCTTTTAGCTCTTGCTAGATATAAGCGTCTAAACACGGTTGATTCGTTGCTTGCTGCCTGGGTTAAAGAAGCAAAGTCTTATGATCAATCCAGTCATATGGCACAATTTTTACAAGCAGAATTGATTATTAATCAATTTGTTCATGCGTCCATTCCTTTAGAGTTTCCTGCTATAAGGGAAACGGATCACGGTACGGCCAAAAAAGAAGCAGCAAAGCGTTACTATCAACTAGCTGAGCAATATTTTCGTGCTAAAGAGCAACTAGAAGAACAAATTCAATCACTAGATGAATTAAAACAAGCAGCAAACAGTTCACATTATCAGCACATCGATTTACTATGGAGCACATTCCAACAGTTTGAAGAGCCTTTCTTACGTATTTCAAAAGCAACCGAGGCATATGCCCATTCATTAGATGGGGTGTACTATTCAGCTTCACAGTTTAAGGAATTAAAACAGGCGGTTGAGGAAATAAAGTCGATTCAGAAACAGTGGCAAGACGTATTGAAAAATAGTACAGGCGAAGAACAAGAAGATACGGCTCTACGAAAACTGTCAAAAATGATCGGTCTATCAGAAATTAAAGAACGAGTACATAAGCTTTATCAATTTTTATCCTATCAAAAAAAGCGTGAAAGAGAAGGGTATCGGATGAAGGAAGGAATCAATTTAAATATGATTCTAACCGGAAATCCAGGTACAGGTAAAACAACGATTGCGCGCCTGCTCGCTCGTATTTATTATGAGCTGGGTCTGCTTAAACAAGAAAGTGTATATGAAGTCGATCGCTCACAATTAGTCGCAGGCTATGTAGGTCAAACCGAAGAGCTTACATTAAAAGCAATTGAACGTGCGTCTGGTGGAGTTCTATTTATAGACGAAGCCTATAGTTTAAAAAGAGCGGACGCATCTGGAAATGATTACGGTCAAACAGTCATTGATACGCTTGTATCTGCAATGACGAGTGGGCAGTATGCAGGCACCTTTGCGGTTGTTCTTGCTGGTTATCCAGAAGAGATGCGTACATTCCTTCGATCAAACCCCGGTCTTAGAAGTAGGTTCCCTGAGCAAAATCATCTCCATCTAAGGGATTATTCATCTGATGAACTACTTGATATTGCAGAACGTATGGCGATTGATAATGACTTTATTTTAACCCAGCCGGCGCTTGTTTCTTTAAAAGAACAAATAGAGGAAGCGAGAGTAGACACGACGTTTGGAAACGCGCGTACCGTTCAAAATTTAGTACAAAAAGCTATTTTTGAAAAAGGAGCAACGGTAGAAGAACAAGGAACAGCTCCGGATTTTACTCAGCTTGAGGCAGAGCATTTTAAAAAGCACAAGAGTGAAGATGAGTTGTCAGCATTAGGTCAGTTGGACCAACTAATTGGAATGAAGAATGTTAAAAATGAAATAAAGCAATTAACTGCTTATGCTGAGGTTCAACAGTTAAGACGAGAACGCGGTCTCCACTCTATGCCCTTGCAGCTTCATACAACCTTTAGTGGTTCGCCAGGTACCGGAAAAACAACGGTTGCCGCGATCTATTCGCTAGCTTTAAAAGAATTAGGTTTGTTAAAACGAGGACATTTGCTGCAAGTGGGACGTGCAGATCTTGTGTCCGGTTACGCTGGTCAAACGGCATTAAAAACAAAAGAAGTGATTAAGGATGCACTAGGTGGAGTCTTGTTTATTGATGAAGCCTATTCTCTCGTTCAAGGTTCATCAACAGACTATGGCCAAGAAGCCATCACTGCTCTTGTTGAAGCAATGACTGTCCATGATGAAAACCTCGTTGTCATTTTATCAGGATACGAAAAAGAGATTGATCATTTATTATCCGCAAATCCAGGGTTTCGTTCACGATTTCGGAAGCATATTGCCTTTTCGGACTATAAAAAGGAAGAACTTGTGGAGATGATTATTAACCGGGCAAGCGCAGTTGGATATGAATTTTTATCTGTTGCAAAAGATGCACTGCTTGAAGTGATACCTAATGAGGGACATAACGCAAATGGACGTTATGTTGATCAGTTGTTTGAACAAATTGTACAACAGCAAGCGCTTAGACTTTCAGAACAAAAGGATATTGATATCGAAGCCCTTCAAACCCTATCAAGCGAAGATGTGAAACGATCAGTCTAATAGCTATTCGTTGTCTACAAAATGGATTATGTTATAATTAACCAAACAAATGCTGGATGTAGTAGGATCAAAGGAGACATTTTTGTGGAATTTAAGAGTAAACGCACCATTCAACTTTTATACGCTGACACCGATATGATGGGAGTTGTCTATCATGCAAACTACCTTAAGTATTTTGAACTTGGGAGACAAGGCTTAATCGAGGATATCGGTTATAGTTATGTAGAGATGGAAGAGTTTGGCTATTATGCGCCTGTGTATGATGTACAAGCTACTTACAAGAAACCTGTTCGTTATGGTGACGATGCCACAGTGACAACCTGGGTTTCAAAAAATGATGGGCTTCGTACAGAGTACAAATATATGATCACAAATCAACATGGCGATCTTTGTGTAGACGGATCAACGACACACATTATTGTAAGCAAAGAAACATTTAAACCAGCGGCCTTTAAGAAGGTATTTCCTGAATGGTTCGCTAAATATGAAGCCATAAAGCTGAAAGAGGATAAGTAATGGCCTTTGGAATTAAGCGTCCGCAGCTTAATCAATGGAAGCAAGCTGCAAGGTCAGGAGAAATCGCTTTTTTAACTCATTATTGGCTGGATGATCGATTTCCTGATTGTACAACGGTTACGAAAGTGGCTTGCTGTGACGTAGACCGATTAATCGAGTGGGGCATCAAATACGGGTTAAAAAAGGAATGGATCCACGTACGTGATGAGTTCCCTCACTTTGATTTGTTTGGACAATGGCAGGAGCAAATCTTAAGACAAGAGGGTCAGCTTGATCAATTAACCAAGCTACAACGTAAATAGAGGCATATTGAAGCTCACTTTAGGGAAGAGACTAACTATACACTTTTAGGAGGGTTTACCCATGAACGAAACACAACTATCTATTATTGAAGCTCTACATACACAACCAGCAGTGGATTCAAAGGAAGAGATCAAAACAAGAACCCGGTTTTTAAAGGATTACCTACTGAAAAGTGGTGCGAAGGGTTATATTCTTGGAATTTCTGGAGGACAGGATTCCACATTAGCAGGTAAATTAACACAACTTGCAATTGATGAGCTAAACGCTGAACAAGCGGCTGTATCCTATGAATTTCACGCAGTCAGACTTCCACACGGGGAACAGAAAGATGAAGCGGACGCGCGTGACGCGGTTCAATTTATTAACCCAACTAAAACACACACAGTTAATATAAAACCTGCAGTAGATGCATCTACTGAAACATTCAAAAATGTAGTAGGTGAACCGATCTCTGATTTCTTAAAAGGAAATACAAAAGCGCGTGAACGTATGAAAGTGCAGTATGACTTAGGTGCGCACTTTGGCCTTCTTGTTATTGGAACGGATCATTCTGCTGAAGCTGTTACTGGCTTCTATACAAAGTTTGGAGATGGGGCAGCTGACTTAACGCCTTTATTTGGACTAACAAAACGTCAAGGAAAGCAAATTCTTAAAGAATTAGGAGCTCCTGAACATCTTTATACGAAGGAACCAACAGCTGACCTTGAAGATGATCAGCCAGGACTACCTGATGAACAAGCGCTTGGTATGACCTATGATCAGATTGATGATTATCTTGAAGGAAAGAAAATTGATACACCGGTTGCTGCAGCTCTTGAAGAACGATATAAGAAAACAGAGCATAAGCGTCAGCTCCCAGCGACTATTTATGATACGTGGTGGAAAAAGTAATGTCGTTTTTCGAAGGGGAGAGTAGCCATGAGAGAGACAAAGACGGCAACAAGTGATTTTCATATGCATTCAACAGCATCTGATGGAGGGTATTCCCCTCGTCAGCTAGTTGAAAAATGCCATGCGGCGGGACTTACTCAAATCGCACTAACCGATCACGATACGATTGACGGGGTCCATGAAGCAACAGAAGCTGGGCAGGAGCTCGGAATTCGGGTGCTTCCTGGAATTGAATTCTCGTGTGTTTTTGAAGGTAAGAGTGTACACATGCTTGGGTTGGGTGTTGATCCAAGTCACAAAGAATTTCAATTGATGCTTACACAACAACGTGAGATGCGTGAACGTCGTATGACAAAAATGATCTCTAAATTAGCCGGAGTGGGCGTGCATGTTTCGGCAGATGAGGTCTTGGCTGAAGCAGATGGTGGAAGTATTGGCCGACCGCATGTTGCAAAAGTGCTTGTTCGTCATGGCATCGTGAAAACAGTCGCCGAGGCATTTGACCACTACTTAGCAGAAGGCAAGCCTTGTTATGTTGAAAAAGAGAAAGAAATGACGATCCAGGAGGCCATTAACTGGACCCATCGTGTAGGTGGACTTTCGATTGTTGCCCACCCAGGCTACTACGAGTTTGATCATGTGTTGATTGATTGGATCACAGAATATCAAATGGATGGAATTGAAGTGTATCATCGTGATCATTCGGATGAGGACATACGACGATATGAGACTCTGTGCACAGAAGCAGAACAAAAAACAGGTCAAGCGATCTTCCGGACAGGCGGTTCCGATTTTCACCACGAGACCTACGGACGAAAACAAGAGCCTCTGGGGGTCACTCGGTTACAAAACAAATATGCAGATCAAGTGTTACATGCATTAAGATAGGTACAAGGATGGGCGTATATCAATACGTTCATCCTTTTTTTGTCTGTTCTTTTTTTCCTTCAATCATTATGCCGTCAAGTGCCTGAGAGGCTAACTGATCAGCTTCTTTGTTTAGATGTCTGCCAATAAAGGAGTAAGTGGGTTTGAGACCAAGCTTCTCCACCTTATCCTCAATTCGATCTGCCCATCTTATAAGCGCTGCCTCATAACAAGGCCATTCTCCGGATATTTGATGGTAAAGCGTTTTAGAGTCCGTATAAATAGTAATCGATTGATGGTGAACTCCCAATTCCTGAAGTATCGTATATAAGTAAGCGAGAGCAGCGTATTCTGCTTCATTATTATCTTCAATCCCGTCAATTTGTTCGTTCACTCTAAAACGCCAATTTTGTCCGTTTTGCTGATAATATATGGCCATACCAAGACCTGCTTCGTTTGTTTCCTTATGATAGCCTCCATCAATATAAGCCTTCACTTGATGGGGTTCTGTCTCCATTTTCTTTAAGTATGCAAGTAACTCTTTTCGAGTCCAGCTTATGTCCTCTTCATCAAAAAACTGACAGTTAACAGAACGACCCGTTTTCATTAGATCTTCTTCTAGGTAAAGCGCTTCATTTATAGTCATATAATCAGAATTCATTTGATGACGAGCGGTTCGTTTAGGGTGCTTGTAAACCCATTCTAAGCGTAGATTCACTTGATTCAATCCTTTCATCGTTTATTGCAGATTGCTTCATTTCATGATACGTTTATCAAGATAAATAGACAAGGAAACGTTAGAGAAAGAAGCAAGATTGATTTTGAGGGGAGAGCCAGATATGCCAATTAAAATTCCAGATCATCTTCCGGCTAGGGAAATCTTAAATGCAGAGAACATTTTTATTATGGACGAATCGAGAGCTTATAGTCAGGACATTAGGCCATTGTCGATTGTCATCTTGAATCTGATGCCCGTTAAAGAAACAACAGAAACTCAAATTCTTCGCTTATTAAGTAATTCGCCATTACAGCTTGATGTATCCTTTTTATACCCTTCATCCCATGTTTCAAAAAATACGAAACAAGATCATCTTAAGCTTTTTTATAAAACAATGGATGATATTAAAAAGCGTAAATTTGATGGAATGATCATTACGGGTGCTCCTGTAGAACAGCTTGATTTTGAAGAAGTCGATTATTGGGAAGAATTAAAGTGGATCATGGATTGGAGTAAGGACAATGTAACCTCTACCTTACATATATGTTGGGGCGCACAAGCGGGACTTTATCACCATTACGGAATTCAGAAATATCCGATGAATGAAAAATTATTCGGCATTTTTGAGCATGAGGTCAATCCAGATCCAATCAAATTGCTCCGTGGCTTTGATGACGTATTCCTTGCGCCTCACTCCAGACACACTGAGACTAGAATTGAAGACGTTGAAAATGTATCAGAGCTAGACATCTTAAGTACCTCAAAAGATGCAGGGCTTTACATGGCAGCATCTAAGGATGGAAAGCATATCTTTGTTACAGGTCATTCAGAATACGATGTGACGACTTTAGATGAAGAGTATCAAAGAGATTTAAGTAAAGGCGTGGCCATTCAACCACCAGTAAATTATTTTCCTGAAAATGATCAAAGTGTGCCACCAGCTCTTCGCTGGAGAGCTCATTCCAACCTGTTGTTTACAAACTGGTTAAACTATTATGTGTACCAAGAGACGCCATACGACTTAACAACATAAACATTTAGATCCGAATGCTTCCCGTGTGGAACCGTTCGGATTTTTTTGTTCATAAGGTGTTCTCTTTTAGGTAAGCCTACTTATATCAACTAAAGTGTGAGGGGGACGTGCGTTGAAACGAAAAAGTGAACAGACTACATTATATATGCAAGGAACCCATGTCTATGTAGAAAGATGGTTCCATTCTGCTAAAACGTGTAAGGGGACGTTACTTTTTATTCATGGTTTCTTATCATCAAGCTACAGTTTTAGACAGCTGCTGCCATCGATGCCCATTGATTACGATTTACTGTGCTTTGACTTACCTGGATTCGGGAAGAGTGGAAAGGAAAAAACATTTTGTTATGAATTTAAAAATTATGCAGCACTACTAACAGAATTAATGGAATTATATGAGCTAAACCACGTCACCTTAATTGGGCATTCTATGGGTGGTCAAGTCGCTTTATATACGGCTAAGCAAACGCCTGAACGAATTGATTCACTTATCTTACTTTCGGCATCAGCTTATTTTCATCGAGTAAAAAAAACCGTAGTGTACTCCTCCTATGTACCCTTTTTCTCCAGCCTCCTTTATTCATGGGGGAAGAATAGAGATTGTCGTCCGTTTATCGATCAGTTAATGTTCAAAACAAATGCTGTAACAAGCGAAATGGTTATAGAGTACGGTAGACCTTTAAAGGAAAGAGGGTTTTATGATTCTCTAGCTTGTTTAATGAGACAACGCGAAGGAGATATGTCCACTCTAGATTTACATTCGATCAAACAAAGTTGTTTAATTATTTGGGGTGAAAATGATCCGCTTATTCCTTTATCAGTAGGAAAAAAGCTATCACGAGATTTACATCATGCCACATTAACTGTAATCCCTGAAACAGGTCATTTAGTACCAGAAGAACAACCGAAAAAAACGGCGCAGTTAATCAAGCGTTTCCTAACGTAAAGAAGCTACCTCCTATGCTATACTTAAATGGTTATGTTGTGTGTGAGGAGGGGTAGAATGGATCCTTTAGATGTCATGATGGAAAAAGATAACGTTGTCCCTTATTTTCTTCCCATCTTTAACGCTGAAAAGCAAATTGTTGTGGGATACGAAGTTGTAGCAAGACTTAATGCGCCAGACGGGGTTAAACGAATTGGATGGTTTTTTGGTGATAAAAGCATTCCCTCTGAATACCGTAATGAACTCGACGATCATTTGCAAAGACTAGCTTTAGAGTATTATGCTGCTTCGGGTTTCAAGGGAGCTATGTATTTTAATTATGATGCTAGACAACTTATAAAGGATTCAGGAGAAAGCTTTTTAGAACGAATTCAACCGTATATTGAAAATCAAACCATCCATTATAATCAAATTATTTTAGGATTAGATGAAAAAGATGTACACTCATATTATGGTGAAATTAAACATGTCCTAACATATCTTCAAAGCCTAGGGATCCGAATTGGGATTGATAATGTGGGGCAAAGCAGTAGCCAAATAGATCAAATTGCTATGCTACATCCCAATGTGATTCGTGTTAATGTATCCTTTTTAAATCAAGATTCTCTTCCACATTTATATGGAGATGTTCATCAATCACTGACGATGCTTTCTCGGAAGATTGGAGCGACATTATTATTTGATGGAATCTCAACATTTAATCAATTAAACTATGCGTGGCGTAATGGAGCACGTTACTATCAAGGACCGTATCTTTTGGCAGCATCAAAAGGTTTAGTGTTAGAGGATTCTTGTAGAGAACGAATGCAAAAAGACTTCCAGCACTTCATTACCTATGAACGCAAAAAGATGCAGGCGCAGCTTGAACTTTCAAATGAATTAGGACACACGCTACGTGCGACGCTAAAACATACAAAAACAACAGGGACATTAGATGAGCTCATCCTAACTGTTGCAAAGGATTTAAGTGAGTACGTGTTTCGCATTTATATCTGCAATGAAGAAGGACTTCAGCAATCTTCCAACGTAGAGAAAGACCTGGAAGGCGTTTGGCAACTTAAACAAGAAGGTTTATATAAAAACTGGAGCTGGCGACCTTACTTTCTTGAAAATATTGTTCGTATGAATGTTGAGAAAAAAGGAATTCTATCAGACTTGTATACTGACATTGAGCGCGATGAACAAATTCGCACATTTGCATATCCTATTTCTGAGTCGTTGTATATGTTTATGGACATTCCTTATGAATATTTATTTGAGCAAAATGATTTAATTTAAGTTCTGTTTTAAGAGAGGTGTTTTTAAGATGGATATTATCGTCACAGATGCAGCGGCATCGTATTTTAAATCGGTTCAAACATCGAAAGCGGTTCGGGTCGTGGCACGGGATACGTTTGAGTGCAGCACAATGATTGAATTCTACCTCCAGTTAGATGATCCCGTCGAGTCAGAGGATACACTTGTTGAGGTGGATAGCCAACGATTTATTTACAACAAAAAAGCGAGCGATGAAATTGGCTCGCGAGTGACCATTGATTATAAGCCTACACAAGGTTTAAAAATGATTAATCCAAATCAAACCTTAGCATATGGATTAACGTTAAAGTAAATCTATTTTAAAAAGTATGAGCCGACCTTACGAACGTAAGGAGATACTTGTTGAACTGTTTTGATTACTTGATCCACTGTTTGTGCAGTTCTAGACATATCAAATTGACCATCATCGGATGTAAAAGCCTTCTTAATAAACGCTGTGCGTGATCCGCTCGTTTGATTAGGCACATACATGCCGGTTTGCTGCTGACGTACACCTGCCCGCATTCTTCGCCCTTGCGTTGGGTAATATGAAGGATATCTTCCTTGTGAAGGGAAGTTAGGATATTGGTTACGTCGGCCTTGGTTGTAATGAATCATCGTTTAACCTCCTTAATCAATCGAAATGGATTGTCTATGTCGTTTGATCGTAATACGTAATAGTCCATCCTTATAATTAGCTTTAATATCTTTTTCCCCATATACAAATGGGATAGACACCAGTCGTTCTTTTTCAACTGATTGTTCAGTCAATTCGCCAGACACCACACGTATGGCAAGTGCATGAGGTAAGGCTTCTAAACGAATGAGTTGTTTATCTACTCCAGGTAATTCGGCAAAAATAATAAATGCTTCAAGAGTTTCTTCGGTACGTACAGGAATGGATTGTGCAAACAAAGGTGGTGCTTGAAATCGTCGATACGTTTGATGAAAAAAGTCATCAATGGAACGCATGACATCTTGATACCCTCTTGAGTTCTTAGCATCGCTTGCATTGTTCTCACTCATGTAAACTCCTCCAATAAAACATTCTAATTATCTCTATGTTATAAGACCTTGAAAGGTGCTGATGGAATGAACCAAAATTCCTTTTCTTTGAACGTCATTGATACACATTGTGATGTGCTATTAAAGTTATGGATGAATCCAAATCAATCTTTTAAAGACAGCAATCAGTTGGACGTGACATTAACAAGGCTAAAAGGTGGGAGAGTGAAACTTCAATGTTTTGCTATTTTTATCGAACCATTTGTTAAACAAGAATTAAAGTTTCAAGCGGTCCTTGAACAAATCCACCTATTTCATCAAAAAGTGATTCAACCATATCAGGAAATGAAACATATTAAGAACTGGTCAGATATTGCCTTATTAAAGGAAGGGGAGATTGGCGCCATTCTCACGCTAGAAGGGATGGATGCGGTTGGGTCAGACGAGTGGAAACATCACTTTTTAATTGAGCAGGGGATTTTATCAGTCGGCTTAACATGGAATCAAGCAAACCTGGTTGCAGATGGAATTGAAGAGTCAAGAGGAGCAGGTGTTACGGATTTCGGAAAACGTATGATTGAGAATCATAACAAGCATAAGTTATTAACAGATGTTTCACACTTAAGCGAAAAAAGCTTCTGGGATACCGTAGAGCATTCTCAATACGTGATTGCGAGCCATTCAAATGCATTAGGTATATGCGGACATAAACGTAATTTAAATGATGAGCAGGCAAAAGCGTTATTTAAAAATGACCGATATATGGGTCTTGTGTTTTTGCCGAAATTTCTCTCTGATACTGGGTTAGCTACAATCGATGATGTGATTCGTCACATTGAATACTTGTGTGTGTTAGGTGGAGAGAGATCCATTGGCTTTGGTTCGGATTTTGATGGGATTTCAACGTATGTAGATGGGCTTAATCATCCTGGATGTTATCCGGCTCTTATTCAACAGTTAACGAAATACTACTCAGATGCCCAAATCCGTGGTTTTTGCAGCGAGAATTTCCTGCGCTCATTACCTTGTTAGACGATTTTTTATTTCACACTATTTTTGATAATTAAGGAAGTTTGTCCTTGAAGGCGTGGCTTGTCAGGGGTTTAGGCTTGCTTGTTTTTGATACGATTACACAATTTACTCCATTAATTACGTATGAGTTTAATTGCTTGTTCATCCTGTGTTACACTGCCTCTAGATGCTTGTTAAGAAAGGGGTCTACGAAATGCAAAACAAATTTATACTTGGAATCTCTGCTTTTGCCCTTGCGGTTGGACTCGCAGCTTGCTCCGGTGAATCAGATGAGAATGCTGAAGGCCAGAACGATCAAAATGAACCACAAACAGAAGAACCTGCAATTGCGGAAACAAACTTTGAAGACATACCTGATGTTGTTGCCACAATTAATGGTGTAGATCTGTTAAAAGACGACTTTGTCGCTGAATACAATAATGCAAAACAACAGCAGCTGATGATGGGTGGTCAAGGTGATCCGTCTTCTACAGAAGTGGATGAACAGCTTAAGGATCAATCTGTTGATTTACTTGTTAATTCAGAGCTTTTAACACAAGCCTCGAATGAAGAAAATGTTGAAGTGACAGACGAGGAAGTAGACGAACAGCTTGAACAAATCAAAGCTATGTATCAGCTTGAATCAGATGAAGACTTAGAAGAAATTTTAAGCGAACAAGATTTAACAGTAGATGAGTTTAAGACTGAAATAAAAGAAGGCATGAAGCCACAAAAATACATCGAGCAAAAGGCTCAAATTGAAGAACCTTCAGATGAAGAAATTCAATCTACCTACGATGAAATCATTGCCGCGGCAGATGGAGAAGAAGAACCTCCAGCTCTTGAAGAAGTAGAAGATACAATTGCTGAGCAGTTAAAGGCACAAAAGACCTCTGAAGCAGCAAATGATATTCTTGAAGAATTAAGAGAACAAGGTGATGTTGAGATTTTTGTTTAAGACCAATTATGCATCCACTGAATACGTTCAGTGGATGTTTTTTTGTGCTTTTGCTTAACTTCGCGCGTCTTCCTGCCGAAATTAAAAGAGAGGATAGTCTGCTACGGATTGACTATACAAGAGTCTATAAAAACGGGGGAAACGAAATGACCCAAATGTCACAGTCAAATATATTATTAGAGAGTGGTACCAATGAACTCGAGCTTGTTATGTTTGAGGTTGGTAAAGAGACGTACGGGATTAACGTATTAAAGGTAAGAGAAATCGTTCAACCTGTTGACGTCACAGCAACACCGAATCGTCATCCTTATGTAGAAGGCGTCATTCGTATTCGCAATGAAATCATCCCATTGATTGATTTGTCCGTCGTTTTGGACGTAAAGGATTTTGGACAACCGACAACTCATAAATTTATCGTGGCCGAATTAAACAAATTAAAGGTAGCGTTCCGTGTACATAATGTGTCAAGAATTCACCGAGTTTCCTGGGGACAGGTTGAAAAGCCAAATGAACTGTCTCAAGGCGAACATAGCCATGTAACTGGAATTGTTAAAATGGAAGACTATGTTGCTTTTATGCTTGACTACGAAAAAATCGTGGTTGAAGTCCATCCAGATGCCGGGATGAATCGATCATCCATCCATTCATTAACTCCTCGTGATCGCGGAGGCAAACACATTGTGATCGTCGAAGATTCAGGGGTGCTCCGTCATCTATTGCAAGATACGCTCACTGAAGCCGGCTATACAAAATTAACAACGTTTGAGAATGGACAACTTGCCTGGGATGCATTAAGTGAACAAGGGGATATTACTAGTAAGGTAGACCTAATTATTACCGATATTGAAATGCCACAAATGGATGGACATCATCTGACAAAGCGTATTAAAGAGCATCCAACCTATGAACAAACTCCTGTTGTTATTTTCTCATCCATTATCTCAGAAGATCTTTTCCATAAAGGAAAAGCTGTTGGAGCCGATGGACAAATTAGCAAACCTGACATAGTGAAGCTGATCGAATTACTTGATACGACACTTCAATTAAGTTAGGATAAAATCCACAAAAAGACGAATGTTCATCTACCCATGACATTCGTTTTTTGTGTTTTTTATCTCGTTTTTTTCTTTGGATTTTGAGTGGATAAGGTAGAGAGCCATTGACTTTTCTGTTCCTTGGATAACCCACCAAGGGAATGAAGGATGGTAGCATAGCCTACAGCTTTTTTATAATTCATTTTTGAGTCACTCCTTGATCTTGTTGTTTACTTTAAAATATGCAAACAGTCTAAAAAGTTGCCTTAAGGAAAAATAATTGGGTTGTTGCTTGTACGCTTTCATGGTTTTTTACGCTATAAATTGATATGATAGGATGACGAAAGGGACAGGAGAGGATTGACATGAAAATAGAAGTAACTAAACCAGCTGTTCGTTGGTTTAAAGATCAGTTTGATACAGAAGAGAATCAGTATATCCGTTTCTTTGCACGCTACGGAGGGTGTGGCTCATTTCAAAGTGGCTTTTCACTTGGTATTAGTCAAGAGAAACCAGAGCGCCCATTAGCGGAATTTAAAATAGATGATTGTATTTTTTATGTAGAAGAACAGGATGCATGGTATTTTGGGCAACATAATCTTAAAGTGAAATACAGTCGTACAAAAGATGAAATCGAATTTGAATCTCAGGAGATCACTTTATAATTTTTAAAGAGGGAGAATGAACCATGCGTCTTGGATACCCATGTCAAAACCTAAGTATCCCAACCGTTTTCAAAACGTGTCGTTTGAAAACAATGCAGGATAAAGGAATGTCAATTATTAAAGAGCTTACGTTACATAATATTGACCAACTTAAAAAGGTCCTCAGGTGGAATATAGACCATGAAATCTTCTTCTTCCGGATTTCGAGCGATATGATTCCATTTGCAACCCATCCTGAAATGACGTGGGAATGGCAATTGGATCAAGACGTAAAGCGAGAGCTTGATGAAATTCAAAGGTTAAAGAAACAGTATGAGTTGAGACTTTCCATGCATCCAGGGCAGTACTCGGTTTTAAATTCTCCTAGAGAACATGTCGTTGAAAATGCTAAAAAAGACTTACAATATCATCATGATTTTCTACGTGCTGTTGGCGGAACAGATATGATTATACATACAGGTGGCGCTTACGGGGATAAGGAAAAAGCGAAAAAGACATTCAGTGACGTATTCAAAACTTTGCCTGACTCTGTAAAAGACATGATTCGGCTTGAA
The DNA here is from genome assembly GCF_050276055.1 of Alkalihalobacillus sp. NPDC127517. Lineage (NCBI taxonomy): Bacteria > Bacillati > Bacillota > Bacilli > Caryophanales > Bacillaceae > Alkalihalobacillus > Alkalihalobacillus sp. NPDC127517. The sequence goes on from NZ_JBNNQX010000010.1 coordinate 163,429, forward strand.
AATGATGATAAAGTCTTTCATACCCAAGATGTGTTAGATATTTCAGCGGTATGTGGGGTAACGATTTGTTTTGATATTCATCATGAAATGTGTTTTGGTCGGACAACAGATGAATTGAAGGAGCTTTTTACATCGGTCAAACAAACGTGGAAGCATACCCCGTATCAACCAAAAGTTCATATCAGTTCCGGGAGGCGGTCCGACACAGATCCTGCGCACGCCGATCTCATTCGGATTGAGGATTTTCAGAGACTTATGGAAGTCGTTCAAGACGCGGATATCGATTGTATGCTTGAAGCAAAATCAAAGGAAAAAGCGCTGTTTTCGTTAAGAGAAGAGCTTGAATTGTAAAGGAGAGATCGAACATGGAGAAAGCAACATTTGCAGGTGGATGTTTCTGGTGTATGGTTCAGCCATTTGATGAACAGCCTGGCATTCATTCTATCACCTCGGGTTATACAGGTGGATCCGTTCAGGATCCAACTTATAAACAAGTGAAAACAGGTGAAACTGGACACTATGAGGCAGTAGAAATTGTATTTGAACCAGAAGTGTTTTCGTATCAAAAATTATTGGACTTATTTTGGGTTCAAATTGACCCTACGGATGCCGGTGGACAGTTTCAGGACCGTGGCGATCAATATCGAACAGCTATTTTCTATCATACGGAAGAGCAAAAACAACTAGCTGAGCAATCAAAACAACAACTTGCAGAAAGTAAGCGATTTGCGAAGCCAATCGTCACAGAAATTTTAGCAGCCGATACATTTTTCCCTGCGGAGGAAGAGCATCAGGATTTCTATAAGAAAGAACGGAAAGCATATAAAGAAGACCGTAAGCAATCGGGTAGAGATGAGTTTATAGAGGAAAACTGGAACACCCTAGATTAAATGTGTGACAACCTAAAGAAATCTCTTGCAATCTCTTCCACTATTCATTAATTCTGCTATACTGAGTAGCATAATCTTATGTTTAGTGGAGGAGATGTTTTATTGAAGGCTTTTATGCGTAAAGGACTAATCCTTGTTGCCTCAATGTCTCTAGGACTCATTATGATTTTGCTTACAATGACCATTACAGTGCATGCATGGACAAATACAGAGGCAGGTAAAGTACCAGTAAAAACAGCTGTTATCTTACATGCAGTTGCAAATAATCTTTTACCAACCGATTTAAAAGCTCCATCCTTTTTAGCAGCAAAAGGTTCATCTCGGTTTGACCGATCACTAGTTGATATCCCAACTTCAGATTCAAGTACAGTGACAGCTCGGATGTATCAACCAAAAGAGGCTGGTCCACACCCAGTTATTCTTTATTTTCATGGAGGAGCTTTCATGAAGGGCTATGGAAATATTGATACTCACGATAATATTGTCCGCTCACTTGCAGCTAGAACAAACAGCATTGTTGTTGCGGTTGAGTATCGTTTAGCACCTGAATTCCCTTTTCCAACGGCTATCGAGGACGGATATGATTCGTTGAATTGGATTGTAAGTCATGCATCTGAATATGATGTAGATGTTGGTAATATTGCGGTTGTTGGCGATAGTTCAGGGGGGAATGTAGCAACATCTGTAGCAATGATGTCAAGAGACCTCGACGGACCATCAGTGAAAGCAGAAGCCTTGTTGTACCCGTTAACCACATTCCTTGATGAAGATTTCTACTCACGCGACCATTATTCAAGCGGCTACTATCTTTTATCAAGAAATGTAATGGAACTAGCAAGATCAACATATACGCCTGATGAAATGATGTGGCAGTCTCCATACAGCTCGCCTCTTGAAGCAGATGTAAAAAACATGCCACAAACATTTATTGTTACTGCCGAATTTGATCCGTTGCGAGATGAAGGCGAGGCGTACGCAGCAAAGTTAGCGGCTGCTGGAGTACCAGTGGAGGCGACTCGTTATAATGGTACGATGCATGGATTTGTTTCCTTTTTTGAAGTGATGCAAAGTGGAAAGCATGCATTAAATGATACAGCTACGTTTTTAAATCAGTCATTTGCAGATGAAAGAGAGTTTGAACCGTATCAGCTTGCTTATTATGAACACGGGAATTTACGTTCTTCCATTCAAGATGAATTGGAAGCATATACGATTGGAAGTTATTTAATTAGCAAACAAGCCTTATCAATGTTCCCTTTTAATGCAGGGAATTAAGATAAGGTTTTTTTAAGGTTAAAAAATTGTACTTTTCGCTCGAAATATGTCACAATCATAAAGTCTTTTGCACATAAACCTTCTCACTCATTACATAATTATGGTGAATTTCGGGTAGTATTTTATTGAGTGCAATATATTTCCAATTATGTGGCAAAGTCAGTAAAACACACCGCAAAATTTGTGATATTTTTGTGAGAGTTTGTGTAAATGCTACCCTTACGTGTCATGTTTTATGGTAGGATATAAGCAATGAAAGGTATGTTCAAGGGTTCACAAAAAGTTTATGCAATTACGTCTTAGGAAGAAGGGTGATACCTTTGCTGAAAAATGGTAAGTCTCTAAAGTGGCTAGCGTTCCTTGCGTTGAGCCTATTTTTGAGCGGATGTGGAAATATGACAGTGCTGGATCCAAAAGGCCCGGTTGCAGAATCGCAGGCTTGGCTCATTTGGTTCTCTATTGGATTCATGCTATTAATTGTTCTTGTAGTCTTTATTCTACTAACAGTTATACTAGTCAAATATAGAGAACGAGATGATCATAAGGGTTATCAACCCGAGATTGAAGGAAGTCATAAGTTAGAAATTATTTGGACGATCATACCTGTCATTATCGTTATTATTCTTTCTGTACCGACAATTATGACAATCTTTGAGCTTGAGGAAGCTCCAGCTGCGACAGCTCATAAAGAGCCTGTTGTTGTACATGCAACAAGCGTAAACTGGAAATGGATTTTTAGTTATCCAGAGGAAGGGATTGAAACAGTTAATTACTTGAATATCCCAACTGACCGTCCGATTTTGTTTAAATTGACTTCTGCTGATTCCATGGCTGCTTTATGGATTCCTCAGCTAGGTGGTCAAAAATATAATATGGCCGGAATGGAAACACAATTGTTCTTACAAGCAGATCATGTGGGGACATATGCTGGACGTAATGCCAACTACACAGGTGAGGGATTCTCCGAACAAAAGTTTGATGTAGTTGCATTAGAGCAAGGCGATTTTGATGCTTGGGTGGAAGAAACACAATCAGATGCCCCTGAGTTAACTCAAGAAGAGTATGACAAACTGATGGTGCCTGGTTCAGCTTCAGAAATGACATTTAGTTCAACACACTTGGACTGGGTTGATCATTCAACTGATGCAGAATATGCGATTAACGCTTGGGAGCGTATGGGATATGAACCAATTAATCCACACTCTCGTGCCGGTAAAGCATATGAGATGCCTGCGTTAACACAATCAGATTCTGGAGAGATAGAAGGGTTTGAAAGTCAAGCTGCTAACGAATAGCAAGTGAAGTACTTTCAAATGAAAGGGGACGCTACTTTTGAAATGGGATGAATTTATTATAACTGGAGATCCGCTAATTTTAGGCGCCCAAATCTCCATCCTGATTTCTGCCATTGGAGCCGTGTTTGTGCTCACATACTTTAAAAAGTGGAGATGGCTTTGGGATGAGTGGATTACGAGTGTTGATCATAAAAAATTAGGGATTATGTATATCTTAATTGCGATCTTAATGTTTTTCCGTGGAGGAATTGACGCATTAATGATGCGTACGCAATTAGCTGCACCAAATATGACATTTTTAGATTCACTGCATTATAATGAAATTTTTACAACACACGGTACGATCATGATTATCTTCATGGCAATGCCATTCTTAATCGGTTTAATGAACGTCGTGATTCCATTACAAATTGGGGCACGAGACGTTGCATTCCCATTTTTAAACAACTTAAGCTTCTGGACATTTGTTATTGGTATGGGACTATTTAATATTTCCTTTATCATTGGTGGATCTCCATCTGCAGGGTGGACCAGTTACATGCCACTCGCTTCAAATGAACTGAACCCTGGTCCAGGGCAGAACTATTACTTGCTAGGGCTACAAATCTCAGGGATTGGTACATTAGCAACTGGGATTAACATGATGGTAACGATCTTTAAGATGCGTGCTAAAGGCATGAAACTTATGATGATGCCAATGTTTACGTGGACAACATTAATCACTTCAATGATTATTGTTCTTGCGTTCCCGGTATTAACAATTGCTTTAGCTGAAATGACGTTTGACCGTTTATTCGGAACACATTTCTTTAACTTAACCAACGGTGGTATGCCAATGCTTTGGGCCAACCTATTCTGGATTTGGGGACACCCTGAAGTATATATCGTGGCACTTCCTGCGTTTGGTATCTTCTCAGAGATTATTACAACGTTCTCTAAAAAGCGTTTATTTGGATATAACGCGATGGTTTATTCCATTGTTGCGATTTCAGTATTAAGTTTCCTTGTTTGGGTGCATCACTTCTTTACAATGGGCTCAGGTGCTGTTGTTAACTCGTTCTTCTCGATTACAACGATGGCGATTTCAATCCCAACAGGGGTGAAAATCTTTAACTGGCTTCTAACCATGCATAAAGGCCGGATTACATTCTCGACACCTATGCTTTGGTCTGTGGCGTTTATTCCAAACTTTGTTATTGGTGGGGTAACAGGAGTTATGCTTGCAATGGCTGCTGCTGACTACCAATATCACAATACGTATTTCCTAGTTTCACACTTTCACTATGTACTAATCGCGGCTACAGTATTTGCCTGCTTTGGTGGGTTCATTTACTGGTATCCGAAGATGTTTGGTCATAAGCTAAACGAACGCATTGGTAAATGGTTCTTCTGGATCTTTGTGGCTGGATTTAATATTTGTTTCTTCCCACAATATTTCTTAGGACTTGACGGAATGCCTCGTCGTATTCATATCTATGGTGTGGAAGACGGTTGGTTTGCACTGAACTTTATTTCAACGGTCGGAGCCTTTATTATGGGTCTTGCCTTTATTATTCTTGTTTATAACATCTACTACAGCTTCCGTTACTCTCCAAGAGAGACAACAGGAGATGCGTGGGGTGGACGTACATTGGAGTGGGCTACCTCTTCAGCGATTCCGCCGCATTATAACTTTGCTAAGGTTCCAGAAGTTACATCAATGGATCCTTACTGGGATATGAAAGAAAAAGGAATTGATCCGAATAAGATCGACAAATACGAAAAGATTCATATGCCTAGTAACACAGCTGTTCCGTTCGTTATGGGATGTTTCATGTTCTTCGCAGGATTTGGACTTGTCTTTGAATGGTTCTGGATGGGTATTGTAGGTGCAATTGGAATCTTCGCTTGTATGGCTTACCGTTCATTTGACTATGATGATGGTTACTATGTAAGTGTAGAGGAAATTGAAGAAACTGAAAAACGTGCAAGGGAGGCGAAGTAAATGGCCCATGCCCAAGATGCAGAATACGCCAATGAACCGCTTGAATTTCAATCAGCTGAAGGTCGGAATAATATTCTTGGCTTCTGGATTTTTATCGGAGCAGAATTCGCCCTTTTCTCAACGCTGTTTGCCACATACTTTGTACTAGTTAATCGAACAGCTGGTGGAATTACGGCTGACCATTTGTTTGACTTACCGCTTGTTTTAATTATGACATTCCTACTTTTGACTAGTAGCTTTACATGTGGCCTCGCCATTCATGCGATGCGAGCAGGAAAAGTGAAGCAGTTAATTACTTGGATGGCTATTACGCTTGTACTTGGTCTAGGATTTGTCGGTTTTGAAATTTATGAGTTCTGGCACTATGCTCATGAAGGGGCTACATTATCTACAAGTGCATTCTGGTCAGCATTCTTTGTGTTACTTGGTACACACGGACTACACGTATCCATTGGTATCGGCTGGATTGTGTTGCTACTTATTCAGGTGAAACGTCGTGGGTTGACACCACGTACAACGTCAAAGGTATTCATCGCGAGTCTTTACTGGCACTTCCTTGACGTGATCTGGATCTTTATCTTCACAGGTGTTTACCTAATGGGTCTGGGGGGATTGTAAGATGAGTCAAAATAAATCACATACTCCTTGGTCACACATCATTGGATTTCTTGGATCGATTCTATTGACGCTTTTTGCAGTATGGATTGCATTGTACACAGATCTATCGACACTTGCTAAAGTCATTGTAATCTTTCTGTTTGCTTTCGTTCAAGCTGGTGTTCAATTGTTTATGTTTATGCATATTCGCGAAGGAAAAGATGGCGTGACACAAGCTGGTCATACAATCTTTGCCATCTTCATCGCTGTAGTTATTGTTATCGGTTCTTATTTTGTATTAGAATTTGGTATTCATTTACCTCAGCATTATTAATAACAAAAACCACCCAATGTCAATTGGGTGGTTTTTTATCGTTTATACAAGACGTTTTGGCTGACGCTCAAGACGTTTTGCTTTAATAAACGGCATGCCGTAAAGGACAATTGCAGCATAATGAGCTAATATAACATTTACAGAAAACGTAAAGATAAACCATGCTTCAATCCACCATGTTGGATTTATGATATAAATGGAGCCAAGTACCCACAATGCAATAATTCCCGGAATGCTTGCGATAGCAAGTTTTCGGTACTCAAGCCATAGAAATAAAGGAGTAGCACTAGCAACAAACATGTAGAAGAAAAAGATACCCATTATCATCAACTCCTAAAACAAAATTGGTTATAGCTAATATATGAATATTGCGTGTCTAAGTTGTGTCTATTTTGTGATATTTGTAGTATACCCCATAAAATCGTTTTTGAAAACCCTTACATTTTATTTTCTGAAATTGATTCATAAGCCTTTTGTCTTATTTTATAGGACGTTGTTCTAATCGAAGGTGAAAAAGATTCATATTGTGTAAGGTAGAGTAATTGGAGTGGGGGGATTTTATGTTTCGTTATTCTATGATTAAATTTATAAGGAAACATGCTTCAAAGCTTGATAAACCGCTGCGGGACTCCATTTTAGAGCTTCATCATTCATTTCGATTTGCACCGATAATTGTACATCCATTTCTTGAACAAATGATGAAAAAGAGGCAAAGGGTTTCAATTATAATTGAATTTGAAAAATCAAACGTTTTTTTACAATCGTTTGTTCTTGAACATATTTTAGATGGTCATCGACGCTGTCATGTCCGTAACCGTTTTTCGTGTATATCAAGTTGTAGCGCAGATGTAACTCTCGAAAGATTAGAGTTCATTGTTACACATTTCCCTTCAGTTAAAAAAGTGTATCTTAATCGAACGGTTAATGCTTTAATGTGGCGTTTTAACTCAACGAAACAAAGGAATAGTCAAACTCGATTGATCGAAACCGGTAAAGGGATTAATGTCGCCATAATAGATACAGGAATTTTTCAACATGAAGACTTAAAGGATCGAATCTATGACTTTGTTGACTTTATTAATCAAAAGGAAAAGGCATATGATGATAACGGTCACGGGACTCACTGTGCCGGAATTATCGCAGGAGATGGATCTCGATCAGAAGGTTTATTAAAAGGAATTGCACCAGAAGCTAACGTTATAGGCGTTAAGGTTTTAGATCGAACGGGGTCAGGTACAATTGAAACGATTATACAGGGTGTAGATTGGTGTATGAAATATAATCAAAAAAACCCTAACCGACCAATCCATGTGATTTCATTATCAATTGGAACACACGCTACGAAATACCGAACAGTAAAAGATGATCCAATTGTTAAAATAGTGGATGAAGCATGGAGGTCTGGAATTACGGTCATTACAGCTGCAGGTAATGATGGTCCAGAGCCTTTTACCATCTCGAGTCCAGGTGTTAGTGAGCAAATTATTACTGTTGGTGCAATCTCCACTGATCATCTTACGTTCCCTGACGCTTTACCTGCTGATTTCTCAAGTAATGGCCCCACGATATATGGGCAACCAAAACCAGATCTTTATGCTCCAGGATTGAATGTCACATCCTTACGAAATCCAGAGTCATTTTTAAACAGGTTTCAAAAATCAGTTAACAAAAATCGATATTACACAAAAATGTCGGGAACCTCTATGGCTACGGCTTACTGTGCAGGTGCAGTTGCTTTACTTCTCCAATCGAGCGCATCTTTGACACCTGATCAAATAAAAAATCTTCTTGTAAAAGGGGCCAAATCAGATAACCGTAAGATAAGAGTGTTAGACATTGAGCGTTCATTAGCACTATTAAAAAATCGTCATGTTTAATTTTCTCTACATTCGGTCATTTAATGATAGATAGGGGGGATACGATGAAGAAGCGAACTCATTGTCATATAAATGGTAGGGTACAAGGTGTCGGATTCCGGTATTTTGCACAAGAATTAGCTGTCAATAACCACTTGGTAGGCTGGGTGCAGAATAACGATGACGGAACAGTTGAATTAGAAGCAGAGGGAGAAGAAAAAGAAATTAAATCGTTTCTTCTAGCATTAAAAAAAGGGAACCGGTTTGCAAGTGTTTTAACCATTCAGGATCGTGATATGAATGTCACTGAACGGGAAAAGTCGTTTAAAATTAGTTATTAAGGCAAAAACATGCTGCTGAGAATACATTCTCAGTAGCATGTTTTTTGAAACGTTCTCATAATTTGAGGTATTGCCCTTTACTCTATTATATGGATTCAAGAAACAATTAAAGGAGTTAGATTGTTTATGTCGAATTATATGACAAACATATTGACGAAAACAAAGGAAATACATTAGACTTTGATGATGTACAGTATCGAAGTGTAGCGAGAGGGGAAGGAATATGGACTTTATTTTAAATGCTTGGTCAAGTTTTATCGAATGGTTAGAGTTGGCCGTGTCTGTAACGAGTGATATTGTTTGGGGGCCAATTACCTTAATTCTGATCGTCGGAACAGGTGTCTTTTTAACATTTCGTTTAGGATTCTTACAAATCTTTAATCTTCCTTACGCGCTAAAACTAGTTTTCTTTCCATCGAAAGAAAAAGAGAAGGATAAAGCAAAAGGAGATATCTCACATTTTCAATCATTAATGACAGCCTTAGCTGCCACCATAGGAACTGGTAATATTGCTGGTGTTGCATCTGCCATCTTACTTGGAGGTGTAGGTGCTATCTTTTGGATGTGGGTAGCTGCTTTTTTTGGAATGGCAACAAAATATGCAGAAGCGATATTAGCGGTAAAATATCGTGTGCAAAACAAAAATGGTCAGTTTTCAGGTGGGCCAATGTATTACATAGAAAAAGGATTAGGTTGGAAATGGCTAGCTGTGTTGTTCGCTCTTTTCGGATTCTTAGCTTCTTTCGGAATTGGAAATATGACACAATCTAACACGGTAGCTGCATCGCTTGAATCTAGTTTCAATATTGCTCCTTGGATCACAGGCCTACTATTAATGATTCTTGCTGGATTGGTAATTTTAGGTGGAATTAAGCGAATTGGACGTGTTGCATCAATTATCGTGCCATTTATGGCCGTTGTTTATTTACTTGGTGGATTAGTCATTATCTTTATGAATATTACGCTTGTCCCAGAAGCCATTTCTACTATTGTTACGGCCGCTTTTACTAACGAATCAATTGCAGGTGGAATACTAGGGACAGCGATTCGTTACGGGGTAGCTAGAGGGGTCTTTTCAAACGAGGCCGGACTTGGTTCAGCACCAATCGCGGCAGCGGCTGCAAAAACAGACTATCCAGGCAGACAAGCGCTTGTATCTATGACAGGAACTTTCTTAGATACCATTATCATTTGTTCAATCACTGGGCTTGTTATTGTCATAAGTGGTTTATACTCTGGAATGGAGTCGGATCGCTCTGGTATTTTAACCGGTGAGGCATTTAATGCGTTGTTACCTGGATTCGGAGGCTATATCGTTACATTTGGAATCATTTTCTTCGCCTTTACAACTGTTCTTGGATGGTCATATTATGGAGAAAAATGTTTTGGTTATTTATTCGGTGACCATAATGCTCATTATTATAAAATAGTGTACGTACTCTTTGTATTTGTGGGGGCTGTTTCACAGCTTGACTTAATCTGGGGAATTGCAGATATCTTTAATGCACTTATGGCGATTCCTAACTTAATTGCTTTATTATTCTTATCTGGTGTAATTGTTAGTGAGACTCGTAAGTTCCAAGAAGTACGACGTGGCGAGCGATTAAAGAACTAATAATAATGTTATAAAGAAAAACACTTCTACAATCACACGTAGAAGTGTTTTTCTTTTAAAAGTTGAATTTAAATAGCCCAGTTTCCATCACGGAAGACAGGTACCTTTGACCCATCGGAATGAATTCCATCAATATTCATTGTTCCAGAACCAATCATAAAGTCAACGTGAGTTTGACTTGTGTTAATTCCGTTTGCTTCAAGTTCTTCATTTGTCATTTCTTTACCACCTTCAATATTAAACGCATAGGCACTTCCAATGGCTAAGTGGTTTGATGCATTCTCATCAAATAGTGTATTAAAGAAAATAATGTTTGTATCAGAAATCGGTGATTGGTGTGGAACCAATGCAACCTCACCGATGTAACGAGAGTTTTCATCGTTCTCAAGAAGTCGTTCTAATGTTTCTTGACCTTTTTGGGCTGTGGCTTTCACGATCTTACCTTCTTCAAAAGTGAGCGTGAAATTCTCGATAAGTGAGCCGCCATAGCTTAATGGCTTAGTGCTTGTTACTTGACCATTTACGCCAGTTTTCTTCGCAGCTGTAAAGACTTCTTCCGTAGGCATGTTTGCTACAAAGTCTACACCACTTTTGCTAATGCTGCCTCCAGATACCCAAAGATGCGTTTCTGGTAATTCAATTGTTAAATCTGTTCCTTCCGCCGTGTAATGAAGCGCGTGGAAGTGCTGTTGGTTTAAAATGTCCATCTTTTCATCTAATGTAGCCAGATGTTCTTTCCATGCTGCGACTGGATCCGGTTGATCAATTCGAGTCGCTGCAAATATAGCATTCCAAAGCTTTTCAACCGCTCTTTCGCCTTGCTCTTCAGGGAAAACCGTTTCTGCCCAGCCTACTGATGGCACAGCAACAATCGACCAACTCACTTTGTCAGAAGTAATGTATCTTCTGAACCCATTTAATGCCGCTCCGGCTGCTTTGTTAGCATTTGCAATGCGAGTAGGGTCAACGCCCTTTAGTAAATCCGGATCAGAGCCAGTGATGCTTAAGAAAGCAGAACCTTTTTCAGCTTCCTCTTCTAACCCTTTTGCACGCCACTCTGGATATGTATGAAATGATTCGTCAGGTGCTAAGTGATACTTTAGCTTTGAGATTTCTTCATCAGACCATTCGACTTCAACATGACCAGCTCCAGCTTCGTACGCTTTTTTAGCTACTACACGAACAAATTCCGCTGCGAAAAGTGGAGTGCGAATAACCAGTGTTTGACCTGCTTGAATATTCACCCCAACTTTTACGGCGAGATCTGCATATTTTTCTACTTGTTCAACAAAAGACATTAGAAAGCCTCCTCAATTAAGCAAACTGAATTTCTATTCTCTCCTATATTACCAACTTTTACGCAAAGTGAAAAGAATAGCTGACTGAGAATAGATATGTTAAACTAGGAGCAACGGATTGAATAGGTATAAGAGGTTCGCAAACTCCCTCTATAAAAAACTAACAGTAAGCTGAGTTCCGTTTTTAACTGGACCAGTTTTTTTTCCTGTGTTTGGGGTTACGAACGCTCTTTTTCCTTAAAAAAGGAGTTAAGAGTGTATGATGAAAGAAGAAAAAGCCGTCGTTGTGTTTAGCGGTGGACAAGACAGTACAACGTGTCTGTTCTGGGCACTAAAAGAATTTAAAGAAGTGTATACCGTAACATTTGATTACGGTCAAAGGCACGCTGCTGAAATTGAGTGTGCAAAAGAAATTGCAGCTGAATTAGGTGTATCATTTCATGTTTTAGATATGACCCTGATTAATCAGTTGTCTGCAAATGCCTTAACACGTGATAACATCGAAGTAAAAGATGGGGAAGAGGGAGAGCTGCCATCAACATTTGTTGCGGGGCGTAATCACTTATTCTTATCGTTTGCAGCTGTATATGCACGTGAAATGGGTGCACGTCACCTAATTACTGGAGTCTGCGAAACAGATTTTAGCGGATATCCGGATTGTCGTGATGTATTTATCAAATCTCTAAATGTGACATTGAATCTGGCGATGGATGAACAGTTTGTCATTCATACACCTTTAATGTGGCTCAATAAAGAACAAACATGGGAGCTTGCAGACGAACTTGACGCTCTTACGTTTGTTCGTGAAAAAACATTAACTTGTTATCATGGTGTGCGCGGTGATGGCTGTGGCGAGTGTCCTTCCTGTATCCTCAGAAAGAATGGCTTAGACGCGTATCTTTCTAAGAAAGGGGAGCAAGCGTAATGTTACAGCAATTTTATCCGCAGGTACCACATTCCTATACATTTGAATTAAATAAGGATATGCATTTGGCAGCTGCTCATTATATAGATGATGAACGAGCTGGAAACTGTCAGAATATGCATGGTCATACGTATTTTATTAACATAACGATTGCAGGTGACGAGCTGGACGAGCTAGGGTTTTTAGTAGATTTTAAACGTTTAAAGCAAATCGTTCATAAACGTTATGATCATACTCTATTAAACCAACACCCTGAATTTAGTCATCGTCCTCCAACAACGGAGGAGGTTTCACGTCAAATTGGTGAAGCTGTTCAAGCTGAATTAAACACACTTGCAAACAAACCGGTTTGTTTGCAGGTTGTCGTTCGAGAAACGCCAACGAGCTATGTTGTATTCCGACCGAAGCAAGGTGATTCTCATGCGTAAAATACCAGTAATGGAGATTTTTGGACCAACCATCCAAGGTGAAGGAATGGTTATTGGGAAGAAAACCATGTTTGTGCGTACAGGTGGCTGTGATTATAAATGTTCTTGGTGTGATTCCAGCTTTACTTGGGATGGAACTGGGAAAAGTACATTAATGACGGCCGAAGACATTATCCATTCATTAAAAGAAATCGGGGGAGAGCAGTTCTCTCACGTTACGATCTCTGGTGGAAATCCTGCTTTGCATAAAGGAATTGGCGCACTTGTTGAACAACTCTCTGAGCTCGGCATCGAGGCTGCCATCGAAACACAAGGTACAATCTGGCAGGAGTGGTTACCGATGATTACGGATGTAACCATTTCGCCCAAACCGCCTAGCTCAGGGATGAATACGGACTTTGAGAAACTAGATGTCTTTTTTAAGCATCTTTCGAAAGAGCAGGCCAGCTTAAAGGTTGTAGTATTTGATGACGTAGACTTTGATTACGCAGAAGATGTTCATAAGCGGTATCCACATATTCCATTTTATTTACAAGTGGGAAATCCAGACGCATCAACAACAAATGACCAAGCATTATTATCCGATCTATTAACAAGATATGAATGGTTAATTGACAAAGCAGTTACAGCAGCATCAATGAACGATGCTCGTGTATTACCTCAGCTCCATACATTAGTGTGGGGTAATAAACGAGGCGTATAAGGAGAGATTCAAATGAGCGGACGACAAAAAGAAGAGCTTGAAGGGGTAACATTGCTTGGAAATCAAGGCACTAAATATGAGGTGGAATATAACCCAGGCATCCTTGAAATCTTTGAAAATCAACATCCAAATCGAGATTATTTCGTGAAATTTAACTGTCCAGAATTCACATCGCTGTGCCCTATTACTGGACAACCTGATTTTGCTGCGATCTACATTAGTTACGTTCCTGATGTGAAGATGGTAGAAAGCAAATCGTTGAAGCTATATCTTTTTAGCTTTAGAAATCATGGGGATTTTCATGAGGACTGTATGAATAAGATTATGAATGATTTGATTGAATTAATGGATCCTCGTTACATTGAAGTTTGGGGTAAATTCACGCCACGAGGCGGGATTAGTATTGATCCGTATTGTAACTACGGCAAGCCAGGTACTAAGTTTGAAGAGATGGCGAACTACCGAATGATGAATCATGATTTGTATCCTGAAACGATCACAAATCGATAAAATGGAAGAATCTAGCAAAGACAGAGCATGTCTGCTGCTGGATTTTTTTGTGAGTTCCTCTTTCACTTCTACCGAAAAAAACGTATGATAACGTAAAGAGTAGCTAGAGGTGATATGATGTATCAAGAGATTCAATCAGTCCGCGTTTGGGGGCGCCCGTTAGATAGTGCGGTGGAACAAGCTGTACAGTGCGCGGCTCATGGGAATGTTGTACAAAGTTTATTAATGGCAGATCATCATAAAGGATATAGTCAGCCTATTGGTGGAGTGATGGTGTACGATGGGCAAATCTCTCCTTCAGGCGTAGGATACGATATTGCTTGTGGGAACAAAGCGGTCCGTACAAATTGTTCATACAAAGAGATCAAACGACACATTCCTAAAATTATGGATGAAATTGCTCGTACCATATCGTTTGGAATTGGTCGAGTAAATCTGGAGCCTGTGGATCACGAGTTATTTGATGATCCTGCTTGGAATGTATTTGATGAGATTGATCATCAAACTAAAGATACGTTTAAGGACCTCGCCAGAAAACAACTAGGAACCGTGGGAAGCGGCAATCATTTTGTTGATTTGTTTGTGGAAGAGAAAACTGGACACATTTGGATTGCAAATCACTTTGGTAGTCGTGGATTTGGTCATAAAACAGCGAGTGGATTTTTAAATCTAGCCAAAGGAAAAGCGTTTCATGACAAAGTTGGCGGTGAAAAGATGGAGGACGTTCCGACTTTGTTTGATATCCACTCTGATGTTGGACAAATGTATTTTAATGCAATGACCTTAGCTGGACGTTATGCTTACGCAGGAAGAGACTATGTGATTGATAAGGTGCTTGAAATCATTAAGGCACATGCAACGTTTACCGTCCACAATCATCATAACTTTGCTTGGAAGGAAGTTCACGATAATAATGAAGTGGTGGTTGTCAGAAAGGGAGCTACTCCCAACGCACCAGGTCAGTGGGGTTTTATAGGTGGGAGTATGGCTGATGAGTCGGTTATTATTCAAGGCAAAGACTCTGATGAAAACAAAGAGGCTTACTTTAGTACGGTTCACGGAGCCGGCCGAGTTATGAGCCGAACACAAGCAGCTGGTAAAATGAACTGGAAAACAAAACAGCGTAGAGGCGGGGACATTTCTCCTAAACAAATGAAAGATGCCTTAAACGAATATGGTGTGGAGCTGCGTGGTGGTGGAACGGATGAAAGTCCATTTGTATATAAGAAACTTAGAAGTGTATTAAAAGCACACGAGGAAACCATCGATGTTAAACATGTCTTACGTCCAATTGGTGTATGTATGGCAGGAGCGAATGAATTTGATCCATATAAGGATTAAGTGGCAATATAGGAGTGAATGAGTTGAGTGAGGCAGATGTACAGTATAAAAAAATCATAAATAAGATTATAAATGATGGCTATAGCAATAAAGGTGAACATGTAAGAACCGTCTGGAAGGACGGGGAACCAGCTTACACAAAATCAATTGTGGCACAGTCTATGCATTTTTCGAATAAAGAGGTACCAATCTTAACGACAAAAAAAGTGGCCTGGAAAACAGCAATACGCGAGCTTCTTTGGATCTGGCAAAAGAAATCAAATAACGTAGAAGAGCTACGTCAAATGAACGTACAGATTTGGAATGAATGGGAGCAAGAGGACGGAACAATTGGAAAGGCATACGGATACCAATTAGGGAAGCGTAATCGTACGTACCAAGTTAAGAACTTGGATGTAGCACTCCTGGATCCTAAACACAAAACCGTTTCAGGTGAGACAATCTTAATTGACCAAGTGGATTATTTAATTCAAGAGCTTAAGTCAAATCCATCTTCACGTAGACATATTACAATGCTCTGGAACCCAGATGAGCTGGATGAAATGTCTTTAACGCCATGTGTATATGAAACGCAGTGGCACGTGAAAGGGAATAAGCTCCACCTTGAAGTGCGATGCCGCTCCAATGATATGGGGCTTGGTAATCCATTTAATGTTTTTCAATACAATGTGCTCCAGCGTATGATTGCGCAAGTGACTGGCTATGAACTAGGAGAATATCACTTTCATATAGGTGATGCTCATATATACGAACGACATACGGAGCCATTACAGCAGCAAGTGGGGCGCGCAGAATTCCAGGCACCAGAGCTTGTCATCAACCCCGAAATTACGTCCTTTTATGATTTTACAATGAATGATTTCCAGTTACTTAATTATCAGTTTGGCGAGAAAGTTCAAATGGAAATTGCTATATAGGCTTTAAGTCTGCTCTAAAGAAACATGGAGCAGGCTTTTTTAAAGGATCGCATTGTGAATGTAAAAAATGGAAGCTATACTGGAGTAAATGAATGATGGAGGAGGATAAATATGACCGAGAATGAGGAAAGGCTTGAACAAATGCAGCGTGAGATTGATGAATTAAGAAAAGAAGTAGAAGAGCTACAGTCGACTGGTTACGTAGAAGAAAAATCAAGTCAGTGGTATTGGGTGCTTGTCCCGATAATGGCTCTTTCCATCCCGATTATTGCTATGTTGAGGTAGCCCCACTTATCATAAAAAATAAGGCTAGTGATTTCTTCTATGGAATCATTAGCCTTATTTTCAGTTACTACTTTGTTAAAAGCTCCTTTGCTGCTTCAATCGTTTGCGTATGAGCTTGTAATCCGTTATATAACCAAGAGGATTCTCTAGTAACAGGATAAACCTGATCTTTTGAGATGGCCGGTACATTTGCCCAAACTGGATCGTTTAATAAGTCGTCAGCCGCTTCTTCTGAACTATTGATAAAGATTAGGTGATCTGCATCTAATTCAGCAAGGGATTCAAGTGTTATCGGATTCCATTGGGCGATATTATCCTCTGGAAGCTCTGCAATGATATTAGCAGGTGTGAGCTCCAAATCTTCAAATAATGTCGCACCACTTGATTGCGAAGGAGAAACGGTGTAATACGTATCCGCTACATACCAAATGGCTGCCACTTTTTCATCGCCAATGGCCTGTTGAATCTCTTCTTTAGAATCTGATACAAGTGACTCGTAATCAGTTAAGGCTTGTTCTGCCTCTTCCGTTTTGCCAAGAATTTTACCGAGTTCGGTTAATGTTGTACGCCAGTCATTTGTAATTTCGTCACCTAATACAAATGTAGGTGCTATGGAATTGTATTGTTCATATAAACCAGATTCAATTTGTGTCTCATCATTAATTAAAATAAAGTCCGGGTTTGTACTCGTTACTTCTTCAAGTGGTAACTCAGAAGAGATAGGAGGGACGCCTTCTAATTGATCCTCAAGATACACTTGAGTACCATTTGGCACAGACCATTGAGCAACAGGAGTCACACCAAGCGTAACAAGATAATCCTCTAGATAGGTTCCAAGCACACGCTCAGGATTTTCTGGAATGTCTACTTCATGACCCATTGCATCTGTCATCACATTTGTTCCATTTGTCGCATTGGATGAATCGGTTGAATCATCCTCATTAGCCGAGCCGCAAGCGGACAGTGCTAGAATACTTGCACTTGCTATTGCTACCATATATTTTGATTTCTTTAAAGTATGTAATGTTCTCATTGTTTAAAAACCTCCACGTTTCATTCAATCATTTAGTATACCCTCTATATAATAATGATATTCATTATCAAAAGCAACTATTTAGATAAAAAAGTAAAAAAGACTCAAAGCATGAGCTTTGAGTCTTTCGTAATCTTAACGTTTATCCATGTCGTTCGGATGAGCGCCACGTCTTGTACCGTTATTAAGTGAATGGATGGTTTTCATTTCATCATCTGAAAGTTTAAAGTCAAAGACGTTAAAGTTCTCTTCAATTCTTGCAGGAGTAACTGACTTAGGAATAACAATTGTGTTATTTTGTAAGTGCCAACGTAACACAACTTGAGCAGGTGTTTTATCGTGAGCATTTGCAATCTCAACAACCTTAGAATCAGTTAGAACATCTCCACCTTGCATAAGAGGACTCCAGGCTTCAACAAAGATGTTATGTTTAGCACAAAAGTCTTTCAGCTCATCTTGAGCTAAATATGGATGACATTCGATTTGGTTCAGTACAGGCACTACTTCGCACTCATCAAGCAATCTCTGCAGATGCTCAATTTCAAAGTTACATACGCCAATGGCTTTAACCTTGCCTTCTTTATAGAGGGTTTCCATCGCTTTGTATGTATCTACGTACGTATCATACATTGGAGTAGGCCAGTGGATAAGATACAAATCAACATAGTCTAAACCTAGACGATCTAGACTCTCATTAAACGCCTTGATTGTTGAATCATATCCTTGATCACCGTTCCATACTTTTGTAGTAATGAACAAATCTGAACGATCAATGGTTGTATCTTTGAGAGCTGCTCCTACACCTTTTTCATTCTTGTAGATCATAGCAGTATCAATGGAGCGATAGCCAACTTCTAGTGCTTTTTCTACAGCAGGTGTTGCTTCTTCATCAGGTACCTGCCAAACTCCAAATCCTAGTTGAGGCATCTTTAAACCGTTGTTTAACGTTACAAATTCCATTTAACTCAGCTCCCTCTCATATTGGTATCATACGTATCAAGCATACCATGAGTTTCTACGGTAATCGAATGATATGCATGATGAAAAAAGAGTGATAAAATGAAAGATGTACCGTTCATTTCATTTCGAGACAGAAAGAGTGGTTTCTTTGAAACGATTAAGATACTGTTGTCTGTTCATCTGGTTATTTCTATTAATAGGTTGTAGCTTACCAGACTTAGGTCAAACAAAACCAGAGAGTAAACACATGCAATTGAAACATGAACCTTCATATATCGAACCAGTAGAAGTTGAAGAGCAATCAGAAGAACCAGTTTATACAAATCAATCTTGATCGAGTGGAAGATTGATTAATTCATAATCCTCTTGATACGCTTGATAGTAGCCCATAACTTCCTCTACATATTCTTCACTTCTATTATAAGAAAATAATGCGCCTTCTAAATCTCCATCAGATGCCCCGTGGTCTGATAGGAATGCAGCGGCAGCATAGGCTGAGTCTTTAATATCAAAGGGATCAGCTTTTCCTTTTCCTGAAACATCCATTCCATACCCATCATGTTCCTCTATTAACTCTGGATCTGTATAATCCACATCATCATCAAGCTCCCCAATATCCCCACCTGGGTGAGACCATCCTACCCAAGTTCTTGGCATAAATTGAAAGGGCCCAAGCGCTCCCACTGGACTTTCCATAGGTTTCATCGTTGAGAAAATGGTTTCAACACGATGTACGGAAGCAAGTAGCTCCCATGGAATCTCGTACTCCTGTGCCGCTTCTTGGTAAACAGGTACAAATTTTTCTGGGATTTGGTTTTGTCCAATGACCGTTTTGTACGTTATTTGTCTGACTTGATTGTTAGACTGAAAGAGATACACAAAAAGAGCGATCATGGCAACAAAGCCCACTAGTAATAGCATCAATATTTTTCTCATATGCAGTCATCCTCTAGTCTTCTTCATTGTTCATTCGAAACCTCATTATATCGCTTCACTTGATAGAAGGAAAGCGACAATTCAGCGACGGTTTCATTTGTCTGAAGGATGGGAATGTAACATTAAGCGCATGGTGCTATGTTAATTGTGATGGGGGAGAGTAATGTGATAGCAGAATACCAAAGATTATGGCAAGCTCGTAAATGGATGAAGAAAAATGAACCTTTTCTACAAGCTTGGCATGCTCATCTAGGATATAGTCTTGATTTATTTAAGGCATTTGAGAAACCAGTTACAGCCAAGTTAATTGCAGAAAGATATTCATATAAAGAAGACCTGTTAGAACGCTGGGTTGAAGTAGGCTTAGCACTCGGCTACTTAAAGGGTAAACAAGGAAAGAAAATTCAATCAAAGAAACGAATGGTCACTTACTTATCAAAAACGAGTCATCAATCAGTTGGAATTCTATTAAAAGAAATGATGGAACTACATATCCCAACGATGCTATCTTATCGACATTTAATGAAGGGTGATGAAGTGTCCCTATTAGAAGAAGATATAGGTCATACTGTTGCAGAAACATCAGGGCTTCTTGAATCTGTCATGTTTCCTAAGATGACATCTGTTGTGAAAAAAGAAAAAGTGAAACGAGTCTTAGACGTTGGGTGCGGACATGGAGGGTACCTGCATCGTTTGCATCAGAAATTCCCTCATGTGCAGTTAACAGGTATTGAAGCGGATGCTAAAGTTCAAAAGGAAGCAGTTGAACAAGCGAAGGGAACAGATATTACACTTATTCACGCCGACTTTATGAACTACATTGACGAAAATCAGTATGACTTAGTTATGATGAATAACTTATTCTACTATTTTTCCTATCAAGACCGCTTAAAACTGTTTAAACGAGCATCGAAGCTTCTAAACAAAAAAGGACATTTGTTCATTATGTCTCCTCTTGTCAGTTCAAAACATGGACAAAGATTTGCCTCAGGTTTTAACAGCTTTATGTCTGCGCATGAAGAAATGTATCCTGTACCGAATGAAAAAGAGCTGCAGTCTTACGCAAAAAAAACAGGGTTTACGCAAGTATCCTGTACCCCTGTTATTCGTGAAGGTGGATGGTACGTACTTTTATTTAAAAAGAAGTAAGTTCATCTTCAATTTCGTTTAAAAGTTGATCATATTGCGAGCTGTCGGAAAATAGAGCAGGGTGCCAATTCTGCTCGATCCATTGTTTTAACTCCTGACCATTCGTAAACACCTGTCCACTAGTATCAGCCATCCGTATCGCATATCGACCGTTGACAACATCAACAATGATTAAACTAGGCACATTTGATTCAGTTGTCCATATTGTTTTTTCCATAGTAAGCCCACCTTTCGTTCTGGTTCAGTTTTACCAAATAAAAAAAAGATATGCTGGAATTTAACCAAGTGATTTACTTGGTTTGTTCCTTTAACGTATAATAGAAAGAAAGAAGTTGCCGCATGAACGATTAAAATGATTAAGCTTTACATAATCAGTGTTAAGTGAGAATTTTTAACGTTCGACAACATTCTTTATAAAGGCTACAATTTTTTTGAGAAAGCTAAATAAATGCTAGATTTTCTCAATGAAAAGGCGTACAATTTTAATGGTTGTTGAAAGATTTATAGCGAATTTTCGTGAAAACACCAGATTCCTTTGAGTGCAAGACAGAATCGTGGTAAACTATCTGTGTAAGCGTTGCAAAAAATAGCGGTAACTGTTGAGAGAAGAAAAGTTTCTTAGGGGGTTATTATCACATGTCCAGCAAGGAGAATAACCAAGAAGCGCCGTGGCAAGGATTTCATGGTCCCAACCTAGGCGTCGTGATTGAACTGTATGATGAATTTCTAAAAGATGCGAATGCTGTTGATCCTGATCTACGTGAGAAATTTGAATTATGGGGTCCGCCTCCAACTCAAATGAATACGGAGAATAGTGTAAGTGGAACAGCAGGTAATACGCTCAACCCGGACATGATGACGAAAGTAGTAAGTGCAGTTAAACTTGCTGATATGATTCGGGCCAAAGGTCATTTGGTCTCTAACATCAATCCAATTCTACGTTCAGAGCTAAGCGATGAATTTATTAGTTTAGAGCGTTTTCAATTAACTAGGGAAGATCTACTAAATATTCCAGCAGGGCTTTTAATGAACAATGCTCCAGCCCATTTGCGTAACGGCTTTGATGTGATTGAGCATCTTAAGAACCGATATACAAAAACAACGGCGTTTGAATTTGAGCACGTTCAAGATGAAGAAGAGAGAGTATGGTTACGTAATGCTGTAGAGTCGGGTGAGTTTTTTGAGGATCTGACTACTGATAAAAAGAAAGATCTATTAAAGAGATTAACGGAAGTAGAAGGATTTGAGAAATTTATTCACCGTACGTTTGTAGGTCAAAAACGATTTTCAATTGAAGGACTAGATACACTTGTTCCTATGCTTGATGAATCAATTGATTTATCCATGACTAAAGGAACTAAAAATGTCATGATTGGGATGGCTCATAGAGGAAGATTAAATGTTTTGGCTCATACACTTGGAAAGCCTTACAATCGAATTTTCTCTGAGTTTTTGCAAGCTCCTAAGGAAAATACAGCGCCTACAGAAGGTGGAGAAGAATACAATGACGGTTGGACTGGTGATGTTAAGTATCACTTAGGTGAGAATCGAATCATTGAAAAAGATCAGTATTCTACTAGAGTCACACTTGCAAATAACCCAAGTCATCTTGAGTTTGTTAGCCCAATTGTAGAGGGGTATGCTCGAGCTGCACAAGAAGACCGCTCAGAAAAAGGTCAACCTAAACAAGACGTCAGCAAAGCCTTGGCTATCTTAATCCATGGTGATGCAGCTTTTCCTGGACAAGGTGTTGTAACGGAGACATTAAACTTAAGTCGATTAAATGGCTATCAAATCGGTGGAAGCCTGCATATTATTGCAAACAATAATATTGGATACACAACAGAAATTTTTGATTCGCGTTCAACTACATATGCAAGTGATCCTGCAAAAGGATTTGAAATCCCGATTGTTCACGTAAATGCAGACGATGCAGAGGCCTGTGTAAAAGTCACTGAGCTTGCGGTTGAATACCGTAAACGCTTTAAAAAAGACTTTTTAATCGACTTAATCGGATATCGCCGTTATGGTCACAACGAGGGGGATGAGCCAGCTGTAACTCAGCCAGTTCTATACGATGAAATTCGTAAGCATCCAACCGTGCGTGAACTTTATGCTCGTCAGCTTGAAGAAGCTGGAACGGTAAAAGCTAATTATGGCAAAGAACTAGACGAAGAGCAAGCAAATCTTTTACAAGAGGAATATGATTCTATTTCCAACAAGAAATCAGAGAACAAGCAAGAGCTTAGTCCTCCTGGTTTTATCGTAAATGGATTGCCTAAATTGAAAACACAAGTGGAACGAGAACGCTTGGAGTCTATTAACGAACAGCTTTTACAGTGGCCTGACGACTTTAAGCCGAACCAAAAGCTTGAAAAAATATTAAACCGCAGACTAGATGCCTTTAAAGAGAATGGTGCACTTGATTGGGGCTTAGGTGAGTATTTAGCGTTTGCTACCATTCTTGCTGATGGCACACCCATTCGATTAACGGGTCAGGATACAGAGCGTGGAACATTTGCTCATAGACATGCGGTATTGCATGATCGAGAAACCAATAAGACGATTACACCACTTCATGAGTTTGAAGATGGAGCTGCGTCGTTCTCAATCTATAACTCTCCATTGTCAGAGCAAGCGGCTGTAGGGTATGAGTACGGCTATAATGTCTTTTCACCAGAAACACTCGTGCTTTGGGAAGCTCAATTTGGAGATTTCAGTAACGGCGCCCAAGTAATGCTTGACCAGTGGGTATCTGCGGCTCGTGCAAAATGGGGTCAGAAATCTGGCCTAGTATTACTGCTTCCTCATGGATATGAGGGTATGGGACCAGAGCATTCAAGTGCAAGACTTGAACGATTCCTGCAGATGGCTGCCGAAAATAACTGGACTGTTGCAAACTGTACGTCTGCAGCTCAATACTTCCATATTTTGCGTCGTCAAGCTGCTATTTTACAAAAGAACGCCGTAAGACCTTTGATTATCATGACTCCAAAAAGCTTGTTACGTAACAAGGCTGCATCTTCTAAACCAGCTGAGTTTACGGATGGAGAATTCCTTCCAGTACTTGAACACACAACCACGGGTTCAGAGGTTGAAAAAGTAGAGCGAGTGGTATTATGTAGTGGGAAAATTGGTGTGGAGTTAAATGATTATTTAGCGAAAAATCAAGAAGAAGATACAAGCTGGGTTCATATTGCAAGAGTGGAAGAGCTGTATCCATTCCCACGTCGTATGATTCGTGAGCTTCTGCAAAAATTCCCGAACCTAAAAGAGGTAAAATGGGTGCAAGAAGAACCGAAAAACATGGGTGCTTGGACATTTATGGAGTCTCGTATTCTTGAGATCCTTCCTGAAGAGGTTGAACTTAGCTATATCGGACGTACGTATCGTTCAAGTCCGGCTGAAGGTGTTTCATCTGCTCATAAAACAGAACAATCCCGCATTGTAAACGAGACTTTTACTCGTAAAAACTAAGGAGGCTCATCCATCATGACTGAAATTAAAGTACCAGAACTAGCTGAATCAATTACTGAAGGAACGATTGCCGAGTGGTTAAAAAAAGTTGGCGATCACGTTAATCAAGGTGAGTATATTGCAGAACTGGAAACAGATAAGGTCAACATTGAAATCACATCTGAGTATTCTGGAGTGATTAAAGAGCTTAAGCGTGAACCTGGTGATACAGTTGAAGTCGGAGAAGTCATTGCCATTATTGATGAGAGTGCGGATGGATCAAGCGATCAAGGGAGCACAGATCAAAGCTCTGAACAAGCTGAAGAGAAAAAAGAAGTAGCAGCTGTAACAAAAGAAGAACCAAAGGAAGAAGCATCTCAATCAACTTCTTCTGAAGAATTAACAGAAGATGAGCGTAGATTAGCTACTCCTTCTGCTCGTAAGCGTGCAAGAGAAAAAGGAATCTCATTAAAAGACATCAGCTCAAACGGAACGATCCGTAAGCAGGATGTTGATTCCCATTCTCCTAAAAAGGAAGAGCCTAAGAAAGAAGCGAAAAAAGAAACAAAAGCACCGGCACAAGCGGATAACCCTGCTAAGCCAGTAGAACGTATTAAAATGTCTAGACGTCGTCAAACCATTGCTAAACGTTTGGTTGAATCACAACAGACAGCTGCAATGTTAACAACGTTTAATGAAATTGATATGACAAATGTGATGGATCTTCGTAAGCGTCGTAAGGATGCATTCCAAGAGAAAACAGGAGTGAAACTTGGATTCATGTCATTTTTTACAAAAGCGGTTATTGGGGCATTAAAACAATTCCCATTATTAAACGCGGAGATCCAAGGGGACGAAATCCTAATGAAGAAATACTATGACATTGGGATCGCGGTTTCAACGGATGACGGACTTGTTGTACCAGTTGTTCGTGATGCGGATCGCTTAGGATTTGCTGGAATTGAAAGTGAAATCCGTAACCTAGGACTAAAAGCTCGTGACAATAAGCTTGCTTTATCAGACCTACAAGGAGGAAGCTTTACCATTACAAACGGTGGAGTATTCGGTTCGTTATGGTCTACACCAATTTTAAATGCTCCTCAGGTTGGTATCCTGGGAATGCATAAAGTTCAATGGAGACCAGTTGCTATTGATGAAGAAACCTTTGAAAATCGTCCGATGATGTACATCGCCCTTTCATATGATCATAGAATTGTAGATGGGAAAGAAGCTGTTAGCTTCCTTGTGAAAGTAAAGGAAATGCTTGAGGACCCTGAAAACTTGTTGTTAGAAGGATAAGTATTGTATGCTTAGAGAAGCTGACGAGTCAGCTTCTCTATTTTTTATCACGAATTAAAGGCAGGTAATGAAAATGATTCATCAACAGTGGGAAACAAACGAAACCATTCGTGAACTGACATGTGTTCATACGGATGCCAAAAAGTATATGGTTAACCGAGCATTAACTGTAGGAAAAACCTATCCTCTAAAAAACGAGACAGATGAATTTTACTTTGTGATTGATAACACAGGTAAAGTTGGTGGATATTACAAAGAATATTTTAAAGGGTAACAATAAGAATGGCTGGAAAGCCATTCTTTTTGTTTCCTTTTAGGGAAATGAGGGTATTCATTTCCTGAGGAGTTGAATTCAATGGACTGGATTAGTGAGATGATCAATTATGTCTTACCATATGGTTATACAGCACTATTTATTTGTTTTGCCATCGGTTTATTCATCTTTCCGGTCCCTAACGAAGTTCTATTAATGACAGGTGGTTGGATGGTTACACTAACGTATATGGAACCAATCCCAACATTTTTAATCATATTTGCAGCGGTGATTTGCCATGGCTCAATTTGGTATATCATTGGAGCGAGGATGAATCGGTCGATGACAAATCATACTCGGTTCGGGGCAAGGTGGAAACAACGAGCAGAAGAAAGTACTAAACTTATTAATCGACATGGTAAGCGTGCGCTATTATTCAGTTATTATCTTCCGTTTGTTCGCCACGCTGTTCCGCTTGGAGTGGGGGCTTCATCCATTCGGTATGTAACCTTTGCCACGTATGCTTTTTTATCCGCTTCCATCTGGGTTGGTGCGTATTTTTCCATTGGTTACTTTTTCGGTCAGATGATTGGTCAAGTTCAATCCATACTTGAGCATGTCACATATCTTGTCATTGTTACATGTATGGCTCTTGCATTTTTTGTTTATCGCAAGCTCAAAAAGAATGATATGGATAAAATGATACAAAAAATATAGTGAACATATAGAGGCTGGGACATAACTAAAAATCACGAAAGGCGAATGATTCGATTGCAGAATCATTCGCCTTTCGTGATTTTATTTTGAACAAGCGGAGGGAGAACCCGAGACTCCCTCCGAAAAAGTTAATGTATCAATGGTTTTAAGGTTTTTAAAGAGATAAAAATATTTTTTATGAATCAATCAATATCATCATCATTCCATATAAGGATGAAAAAGGGAACGGAGCTCACGCTACGCTTGAGGATGAAGGGAATATCATCCAGTTAGAAGTATGAGGTGCATCGTTGAGCTCTGCTCTTCTTATGATGGACGTACCCTCCCATGTCTCTTGGCGTCATGCGCTCACGTTCCTTCGTTGGGTCTCTTCATAAGGCAGAGTTGGTTTTTTGCTCCTACATAGACTCTAGGTCAATTGTCTCGATCAACCATAACTCCTGACACCATGTTGTACCTTATGAAGCAAGGGCTGCTGAAGACTGAAGAAGAGGGCTATCTCTTCTCATTCGTTCGGCATCAATGGCCATCTTATGATGGCTTAATCCCCAGAACACTTTTAATAGCTTACTACCAAGTACGACCAAAGCTTCTTTTTTCTTGAGCGGGTTGTCATCTCTAGAAATGTAATGCACATATAGATCTCGAAACGCCTGGTTATTGTGAACAAGTGTAAGAGTCGCTCGAAAAAGAAGAGCACGTAAATGGCGCCTACCTCGCTTAGAGAGTTTCTTTCGACCTTTGTGCTGTCCTGAAGAATTCTCACGTAAAGTCAATCCCGCTAATTTTATGAGTTGGCGTGGATGTTGATAAGCCGTGAGAGGTCCTGCTTCAGCTAAGAGTTCACAAACCATATCTTCACTAATTCCTGGTATAGAGATCAAATGCTCATACGCATCAAGTTCTTGAGCGAGTTCTTGCATTAATACCTTTGTTTCCTCCAAAGACTGACAGACTTGTTCGTACTGAGAGATGAGCCATTGAATCTTCTGTTTGGCAAATGTCGTTCCTTCCGTTAGTCCTATCGACTGAGAAGCAAGTGAGTGTACTTCCACGATCTTCTTACGTGATGGGCATCGGAATGCCTCTTTGTCTTTGAGGATCTTTAGAAAGGCATCGACCTCTAGGTCGATCCATTGTTCAGGCAAGGGAACGTACTTTAGAATCCCTACAACGGTCTTTCCAATGTCTTTAAATGCTTGTCCAATTAATTCAGGAAAATATCGATCCATCCATTGAATGATTTTATTTGATAATCGGGCTTTCTCTTTCTTCAGATGGTTGCGGTGAGCCGATCCTTCTCGTAGCTCAGCCTCAATACCAGTTAACACACGAGGATAGGTAAAATACCCTTGAGAGACCATTCTGGCAATCACACGAGAATCCTTCTGGTCATTTTTAGTCTGCAGGTTATCCTCAAATTCTTTTGCACGATTAACGTGCAATGGGTTCACCATCACGTAAAGAATCTCATGTTTACTTAGAAATTCAGCGAGATTCATCCAATAGTGTCCTGTTGGTTCAAAGCCGATGATCACATCTGTCTTTTGATGTTCTTGTTTAAACGTCTCTACCTTCTCGAGGAACTGATGAAACCCTTCAATAGACTGTAAAACAGGGAAGGGTTTCTCTAGTTCTCGCCCCCGGTCGTCAAATACACAAGCAAAGTGTTTAAATTTAGCAATATCAATTCCAATCACTAATGTATCTCTTTGGACTTGATCTAGTTTTTCATTCCGGTTATGCTTCAAAGTGAGTCCTCCTTTGATGTTTTGTGTGATTACTTGCATCTTAACGGAGGACTTTTTTTGTGTAAATAGGTCAAAAGAAAACCCACAGGAATGCTCCTACGGAACAG